>JAFYMQ010000025.1 GCA_017556565.1 Clostridia bacterium
GAGAAGAGGGGCTCGGCACGCTGCTTGGCACAGCCGATACTTTGCTGTATGAGCAGTTGGATTACACGCTTTACGGCATCCACTCCATGGCAAAGGTGGTGAACACCTTTGTGCCCATCTTTGAGCTTGTTATGGTATTTTTGTGCGCGGGCGCAGTGTTCGTGCTGGTGATTTTTGCTTCCAAAATGATAAACGGCAAGATGCACGAGATAGGTATTCTCAAAGCATTGGGTACCCAGAACAGCACAGTAGGTAAGATTTTCGGCTTGCAGGTAGGCTTGATAGCAGCGCTTTCCTGCGTGCTGACCACGGTAGGCTACTATTTTACTGTCGGTCTGACAAACACGCTGCTTATCGAGTCGCTCCATGCATACGCAAGCACCTGGGTAATACCAGACCTGGATTTTCTTGTGTTCAAGCCCGAAATTGCGGTATTCAACTGTCTGCTGACATTTGCCCTCAGCGCTGTGGCGCTGGTAATCCCGCTCATCAAGATAAAATCCATCAAACCCGTCAAGATCATCAAAGCAAAAGAATAAAGAAAACAGAGAGGATCAACATCCTCTCTGTTTTTCTGTACCTTACAAACCAAATTGGCCAAATACCCCTTGTGCTTGCTGCATCTCAATGGGCGAGAATGCGCAGAGCATCACGTCGATATCATAGTCGGGATAATCGGATATAAACTTGCAGTATGCGCGGCAGCACTGCTTGGCAGACTCCGCGGCGGGATTTTTAAGATTGCCGCCGAATATGCCTGAGCTGATAAGTGGGAACGATATGCTGTGCAGACCATTTTCTTGTAGCACAACCAGCGAGTTGTAATAGGCATCAAACAGTTCTTTGAATGCCGCAGGTGTTCTGCCAAAATCCGGGCCAACCGCGTGAATGATATGCCTGGCATTGGTCATATTAAACGCCGGAGTGATGACCGCAGCGCCGTCAGGCAGGGGAGTTTTGTGTTGTGAGCAGGCGGCTTGCAGCGGGGTGAGGCCTGCTTTTTTGAATATAACACCGCATATTCCTCCGCCTGCCCACAGACGGTTGTTGGCGGCATTTACGATTGCGTCAACAGTCTGGTCGGCGCAGGATGCGTGTAGCAGAGTAATTTTACTCATTTGCGTTTCCTTTCCGTTGGGGGATTACTTTCTCCAGAACAGGTAGAAGGGCAGCTTTCTCGTTGTGGTTTCTTCTATCAGTACCTGCAGTGAGGTGCGGCAGAATCCGCGCTCAAGAGTTTCGACCTTGCCCTTTCTGTCGCCGATCTCGTAGTTGCCTTCCTCATAAGCGGCGTCCAGTATGGCTATTCTGCCGTCGCGTTCTTCGGATATTGCCACGATATAGTGACCCCAACGGTCACTGAACACACCGTGATAGCCCTCTCTGTTGCCGGTGCAGGCAACTATCGCGGCGCCGCCGGTGCGCAGACAGTGAAGCAGCTCGTCGGTGCTGTCGGTGTTGACAAAGTCCAGATTAAACTTCTCGGCAAAAGCGGGGAAATACAGGCTTCCGTCTGTGCCGGAGGAGTGGTTTGCGCCCGAGTCGTAGGACAGCTGGCGTGCATCCTCCACCTCAAACGTGCCGTCAACACGCAGACGGGATGCGACCATTACGGCAGAGCACAGACCGCAGCCCGATTTTGCGACAGTGTTATTCAGCCCGATCTTGATCTTTTCGGGGTCGGTGCTTTTTACCTGGGTGATATAGGGCATTTCGGGATAGTCCAGCTGATTTACATATTTCATAGTTTGACCTCCAATTTTCTGTGTGGCTTGTGCCACGGGCAGCGGTATATAAGCAAAAAACTTCCTGAACAGCAGGAAGTTTTTGCAATGCTTATTTCAGCTTGTTTTTCAGTGTGCTCAGGCGCTCAAGAGCCTCGTAGAGGGTCTCGTCCTTCTTGGCAAAGTGGAATCTTGCCATGGTGTGCACATCTTCTTTGAAGAATGTGCAGCCGGGAACTGCGGCAACGCCGACCTCGCGTGCCATCCACTCGCAGAATGCGATATCGTCATTCTTGCAGTAGGGGCCGATGTCGACCATGACGTAGTATGCGCCCTGAGGATCGGAGTAGGGGATGCCCAGATTCTTGAGTCCGCCGACAAAAACGTCCTTCATGTGCTGGTACTGATCCTGCAGCTCCTTGTAGTAGGTGAGGGGGAACTCAAGACCGGTAACGATAGCTTCCATCAGAGGAGAAGCAGCGCCGACGGTGGTAAAGTCGTGGATCTGCTTGCAGCGGTCTTCGATATGCTTGGGTGCAATGACGTAGCCGATACGCCAGCCGGTGATGTGATAGGTCTTGGACAGGCTGCCGCAGGAAACGGTACGCTCCCACATACCGGGCAGAGTTGCGATATAGGTGTGTTTGTGGGGCTCGTAGATGATGTGCTCGTATACCTCGTCGGTTACGACGTAAGCGTCATACTTGATAGCCAGATCGGCAATGACCTGAAGCTCCTCACGGGTGAATACCTTGCCGCAGGGATTGGAGGGGTTGCACAGGATCAGAGCCTTTGCGCCCTGACGGAATGCATCCTCAAGTCTCTCGGGATCAAAGTTGAATGCGGGGGGCACAAGGGGGATATAGATGGGCTCGGCGCCGGACATGATGATCTCTGCGATATAGTTCTCAAAGAAGGGGGAGAACACAGCGACCTTGTCGCCGGGATCGCACAGTGCCATCATAGCGCAGACCATAGCCTCGGTACCGCCTACGGTGATCAGCACGTTTTCTTCGGGGTCAAGATCCAGACCCATGAAGTGGCTCTGCTTCTTGGCAAGAGCCTGACGCATATTCTTAGCGCCCCAGGTGATGGGGTACTGATGGGGGCCTTCGTAAGCAACCTGAGCAAGACGGTCCATAATAGCCTTGGGGGGATCAAAATCGGGGAAACCCTGGCTGAGATTTATAGCTCCGCACTCGTAGGATATTCTGGTCATACGGCGGATAAGAGATTCACGGAACTTGTCCGTTCTGACGCTGAGCGGTTTCATATAATTAACCTCCTGAGGTATTTTTATGCATATTTATATACAATACATTAAACGACAGAAATGCAGATTTGTCAAGCCTTTTTAGCATATTGCTCTTTGGTTTGCTTTGTGTTACACTGTATATAAAGGGGAGTGGAAAAATGACCGACTACAGCAAAATGTACGCCAGAATAAACCGCATAATGGGCACGCTCACGCCCCTGCGCGCAGACTGCGGCAGACTGTGCGACCACAGCTGCTGCAAAGGTGACGAAAACACCGGGATGCGGCTCTTTCCCCACGAGCAGACAACTCTCCCGATGCGCGATATAGAGGGCGGCGACCGCCTCGCCGTCTGTGACGGCACTTGTGTCAGGGAGCAGCGCCCGCTGGCATGCAAAATATTCCCGTTTTTTCCCACAGTTGACGAGCGTGGCAGGGTGTATATCGAGGAGGATATACGCGCCGTGCACATTTGCCCCATGATAGGCAACTCGGACAAAATCGCCTACGACCGACGGTTCTTCCGCGCTCTCAGACGGGTGGGCAGAATGCTCTCACGCGACCCTGAGTGTCTGGCTTTTTTGCGCGAGACCACCGCAGAGATAGATACCTACCGCGCGCTTTTGCCCGCGGTCAATACACAGGAGGAAGAATAATGCTGGATACCAAAGTTCTCTCACAAAAACTCGCCGCCCTGCGTGCAGAGCGCAATATTGCGGGCATGACCGTTGCGGTCACCGACAGCAAGGGCGTGGTATATATGGAAGCTTTCGGCGTGGACAATATGGACAGACCCCACGTGCCTGCCGAGCCCGATTCGGTGTTCCGCATCGCATCGGTGACCAAGATGTTCACAGGCAGTCTGATAATGAAGCTGCAGGAGCAGGGCAAGATTGACCTCAATGCCCCCGCCAAAACCTACCTGCCCTGGCTCAAGCTGCGCCGCAGCGCCGCAACAGAGCAGATGACGGTCAGACACC
>JAFYMQ010000248.1 GCA_017556565.1 Clostridia bacterium
ATCCATTCCAACGGCTTCTCTCTGTGCCGCAAGGTTTTCAATATCGACAACAACGATCCTATGCTCTACGTCCCCCGCGAGGAGCTGGGCGGCAAGACCATCGGCGAGACCCTCTTAACCCCCACCAAGATATACGTCAAGAGCGTACTCAAGCTGCTTGAGAGCGTAGACGTAAAGGGCATCTCCCACATCACCGGCGGCGGCTTCTACGAGAATATTCCCCGCTCCATTCCCGACGGTCTGTGCGCCAAGATCGACAAGAGCGCCGTCAAGGTTCTGCCCATCTTTGACCTGCTTGCCAAGATCGGCAACATCCCCGAGAGAGATATGTACAACACCTACAACATGGGCGTCGGTATGAGCATCGTCGTTCCCGCAGCAGAGGTCGAGCAGGCTCTGGCTATCCTGCGCGAGTGCGGTGAGGATGCTTACGTCATCGGTGAGATCGTGAGTGGCGAGGAGAAGATCGAATTATGACCGCTCCCAAGACCCGCGTCGCCGTAATGGTCTCCGGCGGCGGCACAAATCTGCAGGCCATACTGGACTATGCCGCATCGGGCAAGCTGCCCGACGGCGAGATAGTCTGCGTACTGTCCGACAAGCCCGATGCATACGCTCTTGAGCGTGCACGCAATCACGGGGTAGAGGCTATCGCCATCGACCGCAAAGCATGCACAGACCGCGCCGATTTTGAAGCACGCATGATCGCCGCGCTGGAAAACTGCGGCGTGGAGCTGATAGTTATGGCAGGTTTTCTGCGCATACTGTCGGCTGATTTTACAGACCGCTTCGAAAACCGCATGATCAACGTTCATCCCTCGCTGATCCCCAGCTTTTGCGGCAAGGGTTTTTACGGGCTCAAAGTCCACGAGGCAGCACTTGAGTACGGCGTCAAGCTGACCGGTGCTACCGTACACTACGTCAACAGCATCCCCGACGGCGGACAGATCATCGAGCAGCGCGCCGTCAGGATCAAAAAAGGCGACACACCCGAAACACTTCAGCGCCGCGTTATGGAGCAGGCAGAGTGGAAGATCCTGCCCGCCGCGGTACAAAAAATATGCCGACAGATGAGAAAGGAAAAGGAAAATGCTTGAGCTTAAAAAGAATCTTACCTCCAACGTTTACCCCGGCAGAGGCATAATCGTAGGCAAGACCCCCGACGGCAAGAATGCCGCTGTTGCATATTTCATCATGGGCCGCAGCGAGAACAGCCGCAACCGTATATTCGAAAAGCAAGAAGGCGGCATTATCATCTATCCTTTTGACGAGAGCAAGGTTGCCGATCCCTCTCTCATCATCTACTCGCCCGTCCGTACCATTGATAATAACCTGATCGTCACCAACGGCGACCAGACCGATACAGTCTATGACTTTGTCAAAGACGGCAAGGCATTTGAAGAAGCTCTGCTCACCAGATGCTTTGAGCCCGATGCTCCCAACTTTACCCCCCGTATCAGCGCAATGCTCACATTCGCTGACGGTGATTTCACCTACAAGATGAGCATCCTCAAGAAGAACGTCGGTTGTGACGAGTGCGACCGCTTCACCTTCGATTTTGCCGCAGCACCCGGCAGAGCAAGATTCATCCACACCTACATGGGTGACGGCAACCCCATCCCCAGCTTCTACGGAGAGCCCGAGCAGGTCGAGACCGCAGATGATATCGACGAGTTTACCAAGACCATCTGGGAGAGCCTCAATGAGCAGAACAAAATATCCCTCTACGTGCGCTACGTATCCCTGGCTGACGGAAGCGTGCAGGAGCGCATGATAAACAAGAATCAGAAGTAAGGAGCGAGAGTATGAAAGAGTTTGAACTCAAATACGGCTGTAACCCCAATCAGAAGCCTGCCAAGATATTTATGGACGACGGCAGCGAGCTGCCTATAGAGATACTGTCGGGCAGACCCGGCTATATCAACTTCCTTGATGCATTCAACAGCTGGCAGCTTGTCAAAGAGCTCAAAGAAGCTTTCGGCATTCCCTGCGCCACATCCTTCAAGCACGTCAGCCCCACCTCGGCAGCTCTGGGCCTGCCCATGAGCGACGAGCTGAAGAAGGCTTGCTTCGTCGACGATATCAAGGGTCTTGACAAGTCCCCTCTGGCTCTGGCTTATGCCCGCGCCCGCGGTACAGACAGAATGTCCTCTTTCGGTGACTGGATCGCGCTCAGCGATATTTGCGACAAGACCACCGCCCGCATCATCAAGCGCGAGGTGTCCGACGGCATTATCGCTCCCGGCTATACCGACGAGGCTCTTGAGATCCTGAGCAAGAAGAAGAACGGCCTCTACAACGTGGTCAAGATCGACCCCGATTACGTCCCCGCCGTTCAGGAGCGCAAGCACGTTTACGGCGTGACCTTTGAGCAGGGCAGAAATAACTTCAAGATCACCCCCGAGCTGTTCAATAACATCGTAACAGCCAACAAGAATATCCCCGAAGAGGGCATCCGCGATATGATCGTTGCCCTCATCACCCTCAAATACACCCAGTCCAACTCCGTTTGCTTTGCCTATGACGGTCAGGCCATCGGTGTGGGTGCCGGTCAGCAGTCCAGAGTCCACTGTGTCCGTCTTGCCGGCGGCAAGGCCGATACCTGGTTCCTGCGGCAGC
>JAFYMQ010000249.1 GCA_017556565.1 Clostridia bacterium
CCTCCGTCATAAAAAGCCTGTATATCGCTCTCCGTGACCGCGACCGCAGGCTCGGTTTGCAGCATACCTTTGGTCTCTTCGTCAACGACTTTGAGCATATACATGGTGGTGTAGCCGTCTTTTCGCAATTCTTCGGCGATGATTCTGTCGGGCCTGAATGCTGTGATGGTGTTAGCTACCGACATGATCGTCATAATAATAGCCACCACAAAGGCGCTGACTGCGATGGTCGGGGTTTTGTTCTTGAGGAAGCGGTCGCTGAGGTGGAGCTCATTGAGCAGGGAGAGTTTTTTGCGTTCGATCTCGACTTTGCAGTTTGTATCCACAACTGCTGCGGTGGGTATAAACTCATCGGTACGCTTGATTAGCTTTTTGGTCTGGTTTGCGTTGATCAGGTCGATATCTTTGTCGCTGAGCTCGCGACCTTTGGGGTATACCAAGTTAACGTCGGTCACTGTAACCTCGGGGGCAAAACTAGGGTTGCGGGTGCGGTCAGAGATAATCTCGCCGTTTCGCAGCTCGACTATACGGTCGGCATAGGTATTTGCATCGTGTATGTTATGGGATACGACGATGATCAGGCAATCCTGAGCCAGAGTCTTGAGAATCCCGACTACCGACTGAGCGGTGGCGGTGTCAAGGTTGCCCGTAGGCTCATCGGCGAGTATAATACGTGGTTTTTTGACGATGGCGCGGGCTATTGCCACGCGCTGACGCTCGCCGCCCGAAAGCTCGGTGGGAAAGCGGTCTTCGTAGCCTGCCAGCCCGACTTTTTGCAGAGCCAGGGCCACGTCGCCCCGGTCTTTCATCCTGCGGAGGTTGAGAGACAGCGCGATATTCTCGTACACGGTCAGCTCGTCTATCAGGTGGTAATCCTGAAAAATAAAGCCGATGTGAGTATTGCGATAATTGCAGAACTTGCGCTCATTGAAGCGGGAAATGACATTGCCGTCAACCTCAATGGTGCCGCTTGTAAAGTTGTCCAGACCGCCGATAAGGTTGAGCAGCGTGGACTTGCCGCTGCCGCTCTTGCCCAGTACAAAAACAAGGCCGCTGTCGGGCAGCGTAAGATTGATATTGTTGAGAGCAAGGCACTTTTCGCGCTTATTTGAGCGGTATATTTTGCAGATTGATGTCAGTTTTATCATTTTTGCACCCGTCTGTATACATAATGAGGCTATTATACACAAATCCGAAGCATATTGTCAAGGCAGAGAGAAAAGGAGGGTTTGAATCCCTCGAGACCATAAAAACCAAAAACACCCTCTCGGGTGTTTTATCGGGTATATTTTACTTAAGATTATCTTTTGCAGTGTTTATGGAAGAAATAAGCAAACGGCGAATAACCCCGCACTCATGCAAAACCGCTTTGGCAACATCTGCAGGAATCAGGTTGGCTTTTTGCGCAATTTCGATCCAGTACTCGGTTTCGTAGCATTCTTTCAGAGCAATCTGCAACTTGGCAATAAAATCTGCTCGGCTATGGGCGTATTTTGCCTCTCGAATATTTGCACCTATGCTTGTGCCGCTTCGTTCAAGCTGATTTGAAAGCGAATAATGCCCTTTTATGTTGTCAGATAACTTCAATATACCTATTGCAAACTCTGTAGATATATCTGCAAGCTTATTCTCCGCCATATTGCCACCCCTCTCAGGTTAATAATAACACAAGTTGGGTGTCTTTTCAATGAAATCGCACAAGTGCGATGAAATCCGAGCAATGCTCGGATGAAATCTTCGGCTATGCCTCAGATGAAATTAAATCCGTCCCCCTCTCCCGACAAAGTCGGATTTCATCACGACGTGATTTCATCCACGCAGTGGATTTATTCCGTCCGCAGGACGGATTTAGTTGAAAAGAAAAGCCTTTGTCCAAAGGACAAAGGCTTTCTTTTCTGGCGGAGAAGGAGGGATTCGAACCCTCGAGACGCTTTTGACGCCTACACGATTTCCAATCGTGCGCGCTCGACCAACTACGCGACTTCTCCATGATCAAGTTATGTTTATATTAAATTATACTGTATGCAAATGGTGGGCCTCCAGGGACTCGAACCCGGGACCGTCCGGTTATGAGCCGGATGCTCTAACCAACTGAGCTAGAGGCCCAAATACGCCGAACATTTAGCAGCGTAGATAATTATACAACATAGATTTGATTTTTGCAAGTACTATTTTGAGATTTTTGAGAAAAACTTTTTCTTTTTTCACATTGTGCTCAGAGCTGTGGCGGCAATAAGCATACAAAGCGACAAGATCTGACCAAAAGTGAGTTTTTCGCGATAACAGATCAGCGCTACTGCGACGGCAGATATCATTACCAGCGAGCAGTTGATGATATTGAACATCGTTACAGGGATCATTCCCACCAGTGCGATCGTACACAGACCGATCGCGCTGGTGCTGGCGCAGCGCAGACCGATTATTCCTGCCTGGGCGGGAGTCAGGCTTTTGGGGACATCCGATATCTTGTGGGTGCCTTTTTTGAGCATATACACGGCGGCAAGGGCACATATACCCACCTGATATATGTTGACGTGCAGGCAATACTGTCTGCCGTTCATATCCGGAAATGCTACGTAAAGGGTGTTGAAGATATTGAGGACCACCGCAAACACGAAATAAAAGGCACAGAAGGTCAAGTCTTTTTTGCTCATTCTGTTCTTGCCGCGCACCCCCTCAAGGGCAGGCAGCGCAACAGCAAATATGACCAGCGCCGCAGCAGCCAGCCGTGCCGCGGTGATCTGCTCACGGAGAATAGCGTAGCCAAACAGACTTGACCCTGTGATAGATGCTGAGGTCAGAATTATGGATGCCAGCGGGATGCTGGCGTGCTTGTAGAGAACGATGTTGAGTGAAATACCTGCAAAACAGGCGATACCGTAAAGGGCGCTCATAAGCTCCATTTTGGGTTCAAAATAGAGCTTAAAGCCTGACGATGCCCAATAGAACAAAAAGGACAGCGCGCAATTGACCAGGTTTGCCGCTATTATACGCGGAAGGTCAAACTCTATGGATGTCTGCAGTTTTTTGCAAAAGAACTTATCGCCGCAGTTAAACAGAAAAACCACGGCAAACAACAAAAACGGCACAGCTTGCTCCTCCGCTCAAGGTTTTTTATGGGATATGCTGACAGAGTCTCGGCTAAAAAGCGCCACCCTTACATTGTGCTCAGAGCTGTGGCGGCAATCAGCAGCAGGATGGATATTCCCTGGCTGAGGGTGAGCTTTTCGCGGTAGAAAACCGCCGCTACCACCACCGATGCCAGCATTGCAAGAGAGCAATTGATGATATTATACGTGGTCACGGGGACGATCGCCAGCAGGGCGATAACGCACAGGTTCATAGTCTGGTTGATGCCGCTGCGCAGGCACAGCAGTCCCGACTGGGAAAAGTTGAGGGAGGAGACGATGTTTTTGAAGTTGTGATTTTTTACAAAAAGCAGATACGCGCAAAAAACGGCTGATACCACCAGCAGATAAATATTGACGTGGAGGTAATACTCCCTGCCGTTCATATCGGGAAATGCGGCAAACACCGAACTGAGAATGTTCACCGCTACCATGAACACGAAATAAAGAGCGCAGAACACAAAATCGGACTTTTTCATCCTGCTCTTGCCGCGCAGGCTCTCAACAGCAGGCAGCACGACTGCCGCCATAACCGCCGCCGCGGCTATCAGGCGACAGACCGTCACCTTCTCGCTCAGAATAACGTAACCGAACAGGCTTGAGCCGACTATGTAGGCGGCGGTGGTGATAATTGCCGAAAGAGGGATGCTCATATGTCTGTACTGGATTATCGCAAGGATCAGTCCGACAAAGCCGATCACTCCGTATATACCGCCAAACAGCACCATTTTCAGCTCGAAGCGGAGAGGTACGCCTATCGCAAGATAGTAGACAACTCCCACAATGGCGTTTACCACGTTTGCCATCAATATCTGGGGCAGGTCAAAGGCGGTGGTTGTCTGCAGTTTTTTGCTTGACATTTTCTCGGTACACGTCAGCGCAAAAAGTGCCGAAAACAGTAAAAATGCCATAACTCTGCTCCTCTCATACATATATGCCTGATGCACAAATTGATATTACCACAATCTGCGTCAAAATCAATACAAGGCAAAAAATATTTTGCCCTCCGCAGAAAAAATACAGAACAAAACGCCGCGGCAGCTGCCGCGGCG
>JAFYMQ010000250.1 GCA_017556565.1 Clostridia bacterium
CCACCGGACTGTTTTTTTACACGCGCCCTTCGACCCCCTTACTCATTGATACGCAAAACAAAAAGGACTCCTTTTGGAGTCCTTTTGTTTTGGTGCCGGTGGCGGGGGTCGAACCCGCACGGTATCGCTACCAACGGATTTTGAGTCCGCCTCGTCTGCCAGTTCCAACACACCGGCCCATACCGTAGCCTTTCGGCTACGGTATATTATTATATACTATTCTGTATCGGATTACAAGCCTTTTTTACAGCACTTTCATAAACTGCATTGCGGTTTTTGCCATCATCAGCTTGTCACCGACCCTGTCAAATGTGATCTTCAGCATTACGTCATTGCCCATAGGTGTAAGCTCGCTTATCGTGCCCTCGCCAAAGCTGCGGTGATTGACCCTTTGACCTGCCTTGAAGCCAAGCGTATTTCCGCTGCCGCTGGCAGAGGCGGGTGCGGTAGGCTTTTTGGGCTTTTGGGACGCAAAGCTGGTCTTTGCGCCAAAGTAGCCGTTTGCTGTGCTGCTGCGCTTTTCGGCAAAGCTCATGCTGCTCTGAGGACGGGCAGCCTTGCCCATCTTGGTAACGCTCTCGGGCGGTATCTCCTCTGTGAACCGCGAGGGTTTTGCATACGCGGTCTGACCGTAGAGCAGACGGCGCTCGGCAGAGGTGATGTACAGCTTTTTGCGGGCGCGGGTCATAGCAACGTAGCACAGTCTGCGCTCTTCTTCCATCTGCTCGGAGCTTTCCATAGAGCGGTAGGAGGGGAATATGCCCTCCTCTGCGCCGCAGAGGAACACGTTGTCAAACTCCAGACCCTTGGCGCTGTGAATGGTCATCATGGTGACCGCGTCTGCATCGGCGTCATATCGGTCAACGTCGGTAAACAGAGCGACTTCCTCCAAAAATCCGCGCAGGGTAGGCGCGTCGTTTTTTTCACAGTAATCGGCAATATTGGATCTGAGTTCCAGCACGTTTTCGGTCTTGGTCTGCTTATCGGTGGGGGGCAGCTCGTTGAGCATGGACATATAATCGGACCGCTCCAGCAGACTGTCGTACATATCCATCAGGCTGACGTTTTCCGCATTCCTGAATGACTCGATCAATTCACAAAAAGCGCTCAGCTTGTTGAGTCCCTTGGACAGTTCGGGGTAACGCTCGGCATTTTTGATGATCTCGTACTCGCACACGTTTTCACGCTCTGCAAGCATGGCGATCTTTTCCTGAGTGGTGTTGCCTATGCCGCGTGCAGGCACGTTGATGATCCTGCGCAGACGGATAGTGTCGGCAGGGTTGTTGATGACCGACAGATAGGACAGCATATCCTTGACCTCGGCGCGGTCAAAGAACCTGAGTCCGCTGACGATGCGGTAGGGGATGCCGCTGCGCTTGAATGCATACTCGATACTGTTGGACAGTACGTGGTTGCGGTAAAGCACGGCATGGTCACGGAAGTTGTGACCTGCGGCGCGGTTTTCAAGGATCTTTTTTGCAATAAACTGTGCCTCGTCCTCCTGAGTGTCGCCCGAGCACAGGCAGACCTTGTCGCCCTCGCCCTTGTCGGTCCACAGTTTTTTGCCCTTTCTGCCGCGGTTGTTGGCAATAAGTCCGTTGGCGGCATTGAGTATGCTGCCGGTGGAGCGGTAATTCTGCTCCAGACGGATGGTCATGGCATCGGGATACTGTTTTTCAAAGTCCAGGATATTCGCGATAGTAGCGCCGCGGAACATGTATATACTCTGGTCGTCGTCACCGACTACGCACAGATTGCCGCTGCCGCCCGCCAGAAGCGAGCACAGCACGTACTGGGCGTGGTTGGTGTCCTGATACTCGTCCACCAGCACGTAGCGGAACTTGCGCTGATAGTACTGAAGCACGTCGGGGCACTGCTGCAGCACCTGCACGGTCTTGACTATCATATCGTCAAAATCCAGCGCACCCATGGTCTGCATCTGGCGCTCGTATTTTTCGTAGACCTGAGCGGTGATACGCTTGAAGGGATCCTCACTGGGCTCGCTTGCAAACTCCTCGGGAGTCATCAGCGAGTCTTTTGCGCGGGAGATAGAGCCGGCTATAGAGCGGATATCGTAGCGCTTTTCGTCCACGCCCATTTCTTTGAGAATGCTCTGGAGCACCTTCTTCTTGTCATCCTCGTCGTAGATGGCAAAGCTGCTGGGGTAGCCTATCTTGGTGATATGAGAACGCAGAATACGTGCGCAGGCAGAATGGAATGTCTGCGCCCATATATCGGCTGCCTGAGCGCCCACGGCTACGTTGAGTCTGTCACGCAGCTCGCCTGCGGCCTTGTTGGTAAAAGTTATGGCAAGCAGCTCATAGGGACGGGGCGCATCCACCGAACAAAGTCTGCGTACCTCGTCCTCGGGCAGCGCATCGGGATCGTCAATGAGCAAAAACAGCTTGCGCAGATCATCGTCGCCTGCCCACATGGGTGCCTGCTCGCTTTCGTAAGCGCTGCCGTACTTAAGCAGGTTGATTATACGGTTGATGAGCACGGTGGTCTTGCCGCTGCCCGCACCTGCCAGTATGAGCAGAGGGCCCTCGGTCTTGAATACGCCGTCTTTCTGGCGGTCGTTGAGAGAGCAGAACTCCCGCTCGATTATCTCACGGCGCAGCGCCGAGTATCTTATATCAAAATCGTTCATTTCTTACCTCGGTTAAACTTGAATACTATATCCTCTTCGTCAAACATCATGCACAGCTTTCTTGCCAGTGCGCCGCAGTCGTCAACCTGCAGGGGCAGATTTTCGCTCTGACGGGTATCGGCATAGAACAGCAGTACGTTGCTATGTCCGGGATAGAGGGCAAGCAGACGCATCAAATCAGACTTGCGCTCATCGTCGCGGCTCTTGAGCCTGATGTACAGGGTGCGGTTGCGCAGCGGGGGAGCTATGCCGCTTGACTTGCTCTCGCGGTAGGCTTGCTTTGCCTGCAGCTTGGCGCGCTGGGCGGGGAAGTCAAACGAGCTGTCCTCGCTGAGCGGCAGCATAAGCTCGCAGACAAGCTTGACGTTTTCGTCCTCGCGTGATGAGATGCGTCCGTAGAGCACGGCAGGCTCACCCTCGCGGCAATCCTTGCCGCCCGTCTGCAGCGCCGTCTCAAAAGCCAGCAGCTCGATAGCGCCTGTCTCGTCCTCAACAGCACCCATTGCCATCTGCTTGCCGCTCTTGGTGTACTTGGTCTTGAGGGATGTGACAATACCGGCAACGGTGACAAAGCATCCGTCACACAGCTCAGTATTGACCTCCTCGTTGTCGGGTGCGTTGGCAATATTGATGGCGGCTATATCGGTAGCGCCGGTGCGGCGGCTGAGATGACCCATTTCTTCCATAGGATGGCCGGACAGATAGAGTCCGGTGGTGGCGCGCTCCATACTCAGAAGCTCGCTCTTGGGGTATTCGGGGATATTGGGCATAACCGTCTTGGTATCGCCTATCTCGGGCTCGTCAAACAGATTGAACTGACCCTCGATATTGCGGCGTTTTTCGGTGCTGGCGCTGTCAAGCACGCTGCCGTAGACCTGCATCAGCTGACTGCGATAAACACCCATGGAGTCAAAAGCACCGCAGGCAATCAGACCCTCAAGGGCGCGGCGGTTAAGGTCATAATGGGACATACGGGAGCAGAAATCGTCAAAATCCTTGAAGTCTCCGCCGGCTTTGCGCTCCTGCACCAGTTTTTCGATAAAGCCTACGCCGACGTTTTTGACCGAGCCCAGACCGAAACGTATGTTTCCGTCATGAACGGTAAAGTCGGCAAAAGACCGGTTGATATCGGGAGGCAGAACGGTCAGACCCATATCGCGGCACTGTGCGGTGTACGCGGTGACCTTGTCGGTGGAGTCAAGCACCGAGGTCAAAAGCGCCGCCATGTACTCGGCAGGGTAGTGGCACTTGAGATAGGCTGTGCGGTAAGCAACGATGGCATAGCAGACCGCGTGAGCCTTGTTGAATGCATAGTTGGCAAAATCCAGCATCTCGTTGAACAGATCGTCGGCATCCTTTTCTGCCATACCTACGGCAATGCAGCCGTGGATATTCTCGCTCTCGTTGCCGTGGATAAAGTTGTGGCGCTCGCTTTCCAGCACGTCAAACTTCTTCTTGCTCATGGCGCGGCGCACCAGGTCTGCTCGGGCCAGCGAGTAGCCTGCAAGCCTGCGGAATATCTCCATGACCTGCTCCTGATAGACTATGCAGCCGTAGGTGACCGACAGAATATCCTTGAGATAGGGATGGCGGTAGGTAGCCTGTTCGGGATGGTGGCGCTGGGAAATGTATGTGGGGATGGACTGCATGGGGCCGGGGCGGTAGAGGGCTATGATAGCCGTGATGTCTTCTACCGACTGGGGATGCAGCCTGACGGCGACCTGTGTCATGCCGCCGCTTTCCATCTGGAATACGCCCATGGTCTGACCTTTGGCAAGCATGTCAAAGGTAGCCTTGTCGTTGTAATCCAGCTTGTCTATGTCGAGATTTCCGCCGTTTTGGTTGATGAGCCTGACGCAGTCGTCAATAACGGTCAGGTTGCGCAGACCGAGAAAGTCCATCTTGAGCAGGCCAAGCTCCTCAAGAGTGGTCATTTCAAACTGTGCAACAACGCCCTGATCACCCTTGGACAGAGGCACGAACTCATCAACCGCCCGAGCGGCGATGATAACGCCCGCCGCGTGGGTGGAGCAGTTGCGGGGCATGCCCTCTATGGACAGAGCCATGTCTATTATTTCTTTGGTGACCGGGTCTGTGTCGTAGGCCTTTTTCAGGTCGGGGGATTCTTTGAGTGCGCTTTCCAAGGTGACCTTGGGGCCTTTGGGTATCATTTTTGCGATAGCGTCCACGTCGGCATAGGGAATACCCATAACACGTCCGACGTCGCGCACCGAGCTGCGTGCAGCCATGGTACCAAAGGTGATTATCTGAGCTACGTGATCCTCACCGTACTTGTCCTTGACGTACTGAATGACCTCCTGACGGCGCAGGGGGCAGAAGTCAATATCAAAGTCGGGCATGCTTACGCGCTCAGGGTTGAGAAAACGCTCGAATATCAGCGAATAGCGTGTAGGCTCAACGTCGGTGATACGCAGACAGTATGCGGCAATGCTTCCCGCACCCGAACCTCTGCCGGGGCCTACGGGGATGCCCTGAGACTTGGCGTATGCAATAAAATCGCTGACTATAAGGAAATAGTCGGTAAATCCCATACTGTTGATGGTGTTAAGCTCGTACTCAAGCTTGTCCGTGTATTGCTGCCATGTGTCGGGGTAGCGCTCGCGCAGACCCTTATAGCAAAGCTGACGCAGGTACTCATCGTGTGCCATGCCGTCGGGCACGTCAAAGTTGGGCAGGTGGTACTTGCCGAATGTGAACTCAAGATCACACATATCGGCGATCTTCTGGGTGTTTTCTAAGGCTTCTTTTGCGTAGGGGAACAGGGCGAGCATCTCCTGCTCGGACTTGATATAAAAATCTGCCGAGGGGAATCGCATGCGGTTTTCGTCCTCCAGCGAGGCGGCAGTCTGTATGCACAGCAGCACGTCGTGCATCTTCTGATCCTCGCGGGTTATGTAGTGGGCATCGTTGGACGCAACCAGCGGTATGCCGGTCTCTTTTGACAGGCGCACCAGCATGGGATTGAGCCGCTGCTGATCCTCCATGCCGTGATCTTGAATCTCCAGGTAATAGTTGCCCTTGCCGAACAACTGCTCGTAGCGGATAGCGCAGTTTTTGGCCTCTTCGTAATTGCCGCGCAGCAGCAGCTGGGAAACTTCACCCGCAATGCAGCCCGAGAGGACTATGAGTCCCTCACTGTACTCCTGCAGCAGCCCGAAATCCACACGGGGATGCTGATAGAATCCCTCGGTAAAACCGCGGGAGCAAAGCTTGATGAGGTTTTTGTAGCCGGTTTCGTTTTTGCACAGTACGGTCAGATGATATGCCTGATAATCCAGCTCATACACCTGATCGAATCTTGTGCGGGGCGCAACGTACAGCTCGCAGCCGATAATGGGCTTGATGCCCGCTTTTTTTGCGGCGCGGTAAAAGTTGATAACACCGTACATAACGCCGTGGTCGGTGATGGCGAGTGCTGTCTGACCAAGCTCCTTTGCACGCTGACAAAGCCTGCTTATGCGGCAGGCTCCGTCAAGCAGACTGTATTCCGTGTGTACGTGCAGATGAACAAAGCTCATATCTTACAGCTCCTCAGCTAATTTAATAAGTCGGCGCATACGTCCGTTGAGTCCGGGGCGGGATATTTCTCCGCTGTGCAGCTTGCACAGCGCCGACAGAGACAGGTCGGGGTTACTCAGTCTCAGCTCGGCAGTTTCACGCAGGGGTGCGGGCAGGGTCTCAAGCCTGCCTGCCTGCTCAAGCTTTTTGATAGCGGCAGTCTGCGCCGCGGCGGCGGCAACCGTCTTGTCCAGATTTGCCGTGTCGCAGTTGACCTTGCGGTTTATGTTGTTGTTTAAGTCGCGCTCCACTTTTTTGACCATTATTTCCATGGCAGAGGTCTGTGCTCCCGCGGTGGTAAGCACGTCCTCAATAAGCGAGCTGTCCTTGAAATACAGTATATGGTTGCCTCTGCGCTGCACGTAGCCGGCAGTCAAACCCATCTCGGAGAGCAAGGTCGCGGTCTGTCGGGCAACGTGATAGTGAGAGGTGACGATTTCCAGATGATAGCCTTTTTCGGGCGAGGATGCGTATCCGCCGGCAATGAGTACGCCGCGCAGAAACGCCGCCTTGCAGCAGTCATCCTCTACAAGAGCGCGGTTGAGCTGCAGGGGAGAGTTGCGGTATTCGTAGCCAAACGCCTCAAAAGCGCATCGCATCTCAAAATCTCCGCTCAGGCTGAGCACGTTGCCCTCCTGATGCAGAGGGATACCGAATACCTGCTTTGCCACGCTCATGACACGCTTGCGTACGG
>JAFYMQ010000026.1 GCA_017556565.1 Clostridia bacterium
CCACTCAAACGTCTCTGTGTTGCAGGTCTTGACAAACTCAAATCCGGCTGTGGCGGCATTCTTGAGAGGATGCACAAGATCGACGGCGGTATAGTCAAAGTCCGAGCTCTTGTTATTGTAGGATATGGCGTTGATGCTGAGCTCAAAGCCGCTCAGCGATGCAAAATACACCATCAAATCGCCAAAGTTGCCCGAACTTACAAACGAGTCGCCGAACATTATAATTCTTGCTTTGTTTTTGGGTGCTATTATCGGAGCGTTCATAGTTTTTTTCCTCCTGTTTCAGAAAATCCGCCTTTTGTGATCAAAAGGCGGATTTGTCTTTTAATTCTGTTGGTCGGAGTTTTCAGCTGCGGTCTCTTCCGGCTGATTCTCGGGTTTGGGGGATATTGCGAGAAAACTCAGATCTTTATATTTTTTGCTCAGGTGCAGCCAGAGCAGCAGAGCGGTGCAGACCACAAATGATACCATAGCCAGCAGCTGGGATACCCTGATATCGGTGTTGCCCAGATACAGACTGTCTGTGCGCAGACCCTCTATCCATGCTCTGCCCAGACCGTACCAGCCAAAGTAGAGCAGTATCAGCTCGCCCTTGAAGCGGCGGCGGTTGGAATAAAAATGCAGGAACACAAATCCGATCAGATTCCACAGCGATTCATAGAGGAATGTAGGATGGCACATTGCAGCACCGTTGATGCTCATGCCCCAGGGCAGATTGGTCACACCGCCGAATGCCTCGGCATTGACAAAGTTGCCCCATCTGCCGATCATCTGACCGATCAGCAGGCACATCACCGCCATATCGCCAAAGTTGAAGAAGCTTATCTTCTTGACCTTGGAGAACACGATGGCGGCAATAACGCCCAGAATGATTCCGCCGTAGATGGCAAGACCGCCGTTCCAGACCTTGAATATGTCCTCGGGATGCTTGCCGTAATAATCCCAGCAGCTGAACACGTAGTAGAGCCGCGCACCGATAATGGCGCAGGGGATAAGGCAGATGAGAAAATCGGTAATATCATCGGGTGTAGTGCCAAAACTGCGGCTGCGCTTGTAGCCGTACACACCTGCAAGAACAAAACCGAGACAGATTATAACTCCGTACCAGTGTATTGTGAGCGGGCCTATCTCTATAGCAACCGTGTTGATATCAAATGCTATATTGCCCAATTGGGGAAAGGAAATATGGTGTGTCATATACCCTCCGTATGGTTATTACTCTTCGTCGTCCTGCCTGGGAGTGACAACAGCCTTCAGCTTGGTTACGCGAAGCTCCTCGGTCTCCACTACGGTGACCGTCAGATTCTCGTATACAAAGCTCTCGCCGGCTGTGGGGAATGTGCCTATAGACTCGATAGCCCAGCCGCCAACGGTGGTGTAGTCGCCCTCAAAGTCGTCCGAATCCAGACCGACCTCGTCAAGAAAATCGTAGATGCTCATGTCACCGTCAACCTCAAAGGTGTTTTCGGCAACCTCGGTGATGTCCTCAAATACCTCGTCGGTCTCGTCCCAGATCTCGCCGACCAGCTGCTCGAGCACGTCCTCCATAGTGACGATACCCATTGTTCCGCCGTATTCGTCGGTGACGACAGCGATATGGGTCTTGCGGCGCTTGAGCTCGCTGAGAACTGCGGGCAGCTTCATGGACTTGTGGATGAAGCATACCTCGATCAGAATGTCGCGCAGGGAGAAATCGGGCTCCTCGACGATCTTCTTGTAGAAGTGGTTGAGATACAGTATACCGATAACATTGTCGATGCTGTCCTCGTATACGGGGATACGGGAGTAGGGAGAGCTTTCCAGTGTGGCGATGATCTCGTCCATAGGATCGTCTATGTCGATAGCGATCATATCCACGCGGTGGGTAAGTATCTCCTGAGCCGATGTATCGGAAAAATCGATTGCCGACTGCAGCAGGTCTCCGCGCTCTTCGTCGATGACGTTTTCGGTTTCGGCGATCTCGATGAGGTTTGCCAGCTCTTCGGCATTAAAGCCCTCTTCCTCTTCATCCTTGCCCCACAGGGGAGACAGCAGTTTGACCAGCAGGCCTACCAGCCATACCAGAGGGAAGGTGATGATCATCAGCAGCTTGATGGGGTATGCGGTAGCGTTTGCAAATGCAAAAGAGTGTGTGCGTGCTACGATCTTGGGGGTGATTTCACCGCAGATAAGAATAGCCACGGTCATAGCCAGAGTTGCGTAAGCCGCACCCACTTCACCAAACAGGTTGATGAATATAACGGTCGCAACAGAAGAAGACGCGATGTTAACAAGATTGTTGCCTATCAGTATGGTAGACAGGAACTTGTCGTAGTTGTTGTAGATAGACAGGGTAAGCTTGGCTTTTTTGCTGCCTTCTTCGGCAGCCTTCTGCAGACGGATGGGGTTGACCGAGTTGTATGCTATCTCGGAGCCCGAGAAGAAAGCAGAAAGAACAAGACAGATTGCAATAATTATATAATTGGTCATGCCTGCACCTCCTCATCCTGCTTGGGGTTTATCTTGAAAATGAGGCGGTTTATACGGCGTGCTTCCATGCTGAGCACGGTGACCGTAAGATTTTTGTATTCAAAGGAGCTGCCTTCCTCGGTGCCGGTGGGTATGTTGTCCAGTACCCAGCCTGCAGCGGTCAGATGCGCAAACTCAGTCTCATCAAAATCCTCAAACTGTATCTGCTCGAACACGTCTGTCATCAGAACGTTGCCCATTACCTCATAGCGGCTGCCGCCGATGGAACGTACGTCGAATGTTACCTCGTCGTCCTCGTCCCAGATCTCACCGACTAGCTCTTCCAGTATATCCTCCATGGTGATGATACCCATGGTTCCGCCGTAATCGTCGGTGACGATGGACAGATGAACCTTCTGAGCGCTCATTTCGCGGAGCAGATCGTCGATACGGACGGTCTTATGTACAAAATGAGGCTTGTCAAGCAGCTCCTCCAGATTGGTGTCGCTGCCGTGGCGGTAGTAAGCCTTAAGATACTTGCGGATGCTGAGCACGCCGGCTATATCGTCTATTGTGTCGCGGTAGACGGGCAGGCGGGAGTGCTTGCTCTCTTTAATGTGTGCGATGATCTCCTCGGGGGAGGCATCTACAGCAAGAGCATCCACGTCGATACGGGGGGTAAATACGTCCTGTGCGGTATGATCGTCAAACTCAAATGCCGACTGGATGAGATCGATGTTTTCGTTGGCGGCGGTGTCACCGCTGATTTCGGTCTCTTCCTGAATGTTCTCGATCATCTGGTTGATCTCTTCTTCGGTGACGGTGGGGTCATTGGCAGAGCCGAAGATTTTGGAGATCAGGTTTGCGATGCCGGTCAGAACAAATACAACGGGAGAAAAGATGGTCATCAGCGCCCTCAGCGAGGGAGCAAATGAGAGAGCCAGGGTTTCACTGCGAGCCTTGCCTATGTTCTTGGGAATTGTCTCCCCAACTAAAAAAACCACTACTGTAGTAACAACGGTAGTGTAGGCAACAGCACTCTCACCCCATATGCGCGAAAAAATAAGTGTGGCAAGCGATGCGGTAGCAATATGCACCACATTGTTGCCCAGCAAAAGGGTAGAGAGAGTTTTATCAAAATTTTCGAGGATGTACCATGCCTTCTTAGCACTTTTTGAGCCGTTTTCCGCCTTGGTCTTGATACGGATACGATTGACCGAGGAAAAGGCTGTTTCGGCACTGGCAAAGTATGCGGCGCCCAGCAGCAAAAGGACTAAACACAGATAGGGCAACCAACTGTCACTGCCCATAAAAGACTACCAACTCCTTGTTTACATAGATTTGATAATACTATACCAAATAAAAAGAAATAAATCAATAGGCAAAATGCCGAAATTGCCAAAACACAAAATAATGTGAAAAACCGCCTGCAAAAAGACAAAATAAAGTAAAAAAGACTTGACTTTTTGACCCAAATATGGTATTGTTACTGTTGTAAAGAAAAAAGACTTTACAGAAAGGAGCGACATCATGAAAAGCGATACCTTCCATATGTCTATGCTGTTCGATTTCTACGGGGAACTGCTCACAGACAAGCAAAAAGAGCTGTTCGACCTTTACTACAACGAGGATATGTCGCTCACCGAGATATCTGAGATAGTGGGCATCACCCGTCAGGGCGTCCGCGACGCCGTTATGCGCGCCGAGATGAGTCTCCGCGACATAGAGGACAAGGTCGGACTGGTCAAGAGATACTCCCGTCTCAGTGATAAGATCGGCCAGATAGGTGACTGCGCACATTATATTGCGATGGTCAACTCAGGCAGCAAAAAGGACTTCCAGATTGCAGAACAGACCAACAAGATCCTCAAGTTGGTCGGAGAGATACAGTAATGGCATTTGACGGACTTAGTGATAAGCTTAACGGTATATTCAAAAAGCTCCGTGGCCGCGGCAGACTGACCGAGAGCGACGTCAAGGAGGCTATGCGCGAGGTGCGTATGGCACTGCTGGAAGCTGACGTCAACTTCAAGGTCGCCAAGGAGTTCGTCGCCCGCGTCACCGAAAAGGCCGTCGGCGGCAACATTCTTGAGAGCCTGACCCCCGCACAGCAGGTCATCAAGATAGTCAACGACGAGCTTTGCGAGCTGATGGGCGGCACACAGAGCCGTATCCGTATGGCAAGCAGCGGCCCTACCGTTATTATGTTTGTTGGTCTTCAGGGCGCAGGTAAGACCACCAACATCGCAAAACTGGGCGCCCATTTCAAAAAGACCGAGAACCGCCGCCCTCTGCTTTGCGCCTGTGACGTTTACCGTCCCGCCGCAATCGAGCAGCTCAAGGTGCTGGGCAAGCAGCTTGATATCCCCGTGTTCGAGCAGGGCAAGGGTGACCCGGTCGAGATAGCCAAGGCAGCTTACGAGCATGCCAAGCGTTACGGCAATAATCTTCTGCTGATAGATACTGCAGGCCGACTGCATATAGACGAGCAGCTCATGGACGAGCTTGCACGCATCAAAGCCGAGGTCAAGCCCCACGAGATCATGCTTATCGTGGACGGTATGACAGGTCAGGATGCGG
>JAFYMQ010000027.1 GCA_017556565.1 Clostridia bacterium
CGCCGACAGACTCTACGTTTCCGTCTACCTTGACGACGACGAAGCCTGGGATATCTGGACCAAGGAAGTCGGCGTTGCCGAGGATCATATGGTCAGATTCGGCAAGGAAGACAACTTCTGGGAAATCGGCTCCGGGCCCTGCGGCCCCTGCTCCGAGATTTACTTTGACCGCGGCGAGCAGTACAAGTGTGACAACCCCGACTGCGCCGTCGGCTGTGACTGCGACAGATACGTTGAGTTCTGGAACCTTGTTTTCTCCCAGTTCAACTCTGACGGCAAGGGCACCTACACTCCTCTTGAGCACAAGAACATCGACACAGGTATGGGTCTTGAGCGTCTTGCATGCATCGTGCAGGAAGTACCCTCTCTGTTCGACGTTGACACCATCGCAAACATCACCAAGCACGCATCCGAGATCACCGGCGTCAAGTACGGCGACAGCCCCAAGACCGACGTATCTCTGCGTATAATCACCGACCATATCCGCAGCACCTCCATGATGGTCTGCGACGGCGTTATGCCCTCCAATGCAGGCCGCGGCTACGTTCTGCGCCGTCTGCTTCGCCGCGCTGCACGTCACGGCAGACTGCTGGGCGTTAAGCGTCCCTTCCTCTATGAGATCTGCGACACCGTTATCCGCGAGAACGAAGGCGCATATCCCCAGCTGCGAGAAAAAGAGATCTTCATCAAGACCGTTATCAAGAGCGAGGAAGAGCGCTTTGCCGAGACTGTTGAGCAGGGTCTTCTGATCCTTGACGAGATGGTCACCGCCACCAAGGCAGAGGGCAAAACCGTTCTGTCCGGTGACGATGCATTCAAGCTCTACGATACATACGGATTCCCCATCGACCTGACCATTGAAATCCTCGAGGAGCAGGGAATAGGGGTTGAGAGAGAGGCATTTGACGAGCTGATGCGCGCACAGCGCAAGCGCGCCAAGGATGCCCGCGGCAGCAACACCGAGATCGGCTGGGAGAGCGACGAGCTGTCCCTGATGGACGTTGCAGCCACCAAGTTTGCAGGCTATACCGAGACCGCATGCACCTCCAAGATCGTTGCCGCCATCAAGGACAACGAGCGCTGCGGCGCTGTTTCCGAGGGTGAAGAGGCAGCACTTATCCTGGACACCACAGTATTCTACGCAACAAGCGGCGGTCAGAGCTGCGACAAGGGAGTCATCACTACCGAGGGCGGCGAGTTTGAGGTCAAGGACGTCAAGAAGACCGCTGACGGCAGATTTATCCATACCGGTACTGTCAAGAGCGGCGAGCTGGCAGTAGGTCAGAGCGCCGAGTGCAAGCTGGATATGGTGCGCCGTGCAGCAATTTCCCGCGCACACAGCACCACCCACCTTCTGCAGAAGACCCTGAGATCCATTCTGGGCGACCATGTCGAGCAGGCAGGTTCTCTGGTCGAGCCCGACAAACTGAGATTTGACTTTACCCACTTTGCCGCCCTTACCGCCGAGGAGATCGCCAAGGTCGAGAGAGCTGTCAACGATGTTATCCTGTCCGCAAGCGAGATCACCTGCCGCGAGATGCCCATTGAGCAGGCAAAGGCACTTGGCGCAATGGCTCTGTTCGGTGAAAAGTACGGTGACACCGTTCGAGTCGTAACCATGGGCGACTATTCCATGGAGCTTTGCGGCGGTACTCATATGAGCAACACCGCACAGGCAGGTTCTTTCAAGATCGTTTCCGAGTCCTCTGTTGCAGCAGGCGTACGCCGTATCGAGGCAGTAGTTGGCAAGGGCGTGCTTGAGTTCATCACCGCTCTTGAGAGCGACAGAGCAGCCGTTGCAGCCGTCCTCAAGACTCCCGTAAATCTTATCGCAACCAGAGCAACCCAGCTGATGGCAGAGGTCAAGGAGCTTGGAGGCAAGATCGAAGCTCTTGAGAGCAAGATCGCTGCAAGCAAGACCGATGATCTTGTCAAGAGCGCACAGAAGATGGGCGCTGTCAACGTTATCACCGCAAAGATCGACAATGCCAACACCGATTCTCTCCGCGCTATCGGCGATATGCTCCGTGACAAGGACAGCACCGTTGTATGCGTACTGGCATCGGTAACCGACGGCAAGATCAGCTTTGCCGCAGCTTGCGGTAAGGATGCCGTAGCAGCAGGCGCACACGCAGGCAACCTGCTCAAAGTAGCTGCCAAGATCTGCGGCGGTGGCGGCGGCGGCAGACCCGACAGCGCAACCGCAGGCGGCAAGGACGCAAGTAAGCTTGACGAAGCACTGCAGAGCGTCATTGATACCCTCAAAACCACCCTCAAATAAAAAAGGAGCGTTAGCTATGAACGACTGCATTTTTTGCAAGATAGTCAAGGGTGACATCCCCTCCAAAAAAGCTTACGAGGACGAGCGTGTCTATGCTTTCCATGACATAGCTCCCGCCGCTCCCGTTCACGTACTGGTCATCCCCAAGGAGCACATCCTTGCAGGTGTTGACGAAATAAACGAGCAGAATGCCGACATCGTCGCATATATCTTCACCGTCATCCCCAAGATCGCAAAAGAGCTCGGTCTCACAAACGGCTACCGCGTAGTCTCCAATATCGGTGCAGATGCAGGCCAGACAGTCAGACATATCCACTTCCACATCATAGGCGGCGCCACACTGGGCGCTATGGCATAAGATCGTGGCGGGCAAACCTGACAAAAAAGACGTAGATACCGTCGCTATACTCAAAAAAGACCTTGCCGGGAACAACCCGGCAAGGTTATACCTGTTTTACGGGGAAGAAAGCTACCTCAAATCCCACTATCTCGCCATGCTGGAAAAGCAGTGTGCAGGTGTATTCCCCGATTTTGACCTGATCAAGCTTGACGGCGACACCGTGACTGTGGACGATCTGCGCGATGCGCTGGAGAGCCTGCCAATGGGCGGTGAGCGCAAGCTTGTAGAGGTGCTCGATTACAATATCTTTGGCGGCGGCGCACTCAAAGAAGCTTTGCCCGAGATACTGTCCCAGCTGCCCGATTACGTGTGTCTGGTGTTCGTGTTTGAGGCTGTGGAATACAAGCCCGACAAGCGCACCACCATGTACAAGACCGTGCAGCAGTACGGGCAGGAGGTCGAGTTCAAGCGCGCCTCAAACAGCGATCTTGTGTCGTGGATACGCCGCAGATTTGCATCCTTGGGCAAGGAAATCTCAAGCGCCGATTGCGAAAAACTGGTGTTTGTCAGCGGCGGACTTATGACCAATCTTATCACCGAGATTGAGAAGATCGCCGCAGGCGCAGCCGGCAAGGTCATAACGTCAAAAGACATCGATCAGATGGCATCCCGCACCCTTGAGGCAGGAGTATTTGACCTGACCGATTGCCTGAGCGACGGCGACCTTAACAAAGCGCTGCTCGTGCTCCGCGACCTGATCGATATGAAGAATCCTGCCGTTGCAATAGTTGCCGCCGTGACCAAACATTTCCGCCGTCTGTACGGTGCCAAGCTTGGCTGCGATGCGGGTATCAGTGTGCAGGAGATGACAAAGCTGCTTGAGTACAAGTCCGATTATCCCACACGCAAGGCTATGGCTATGTCGGGCAGATTCTCGCTTCGCAAGCTGCGCCGCGCACAAAAGCTGTGTCTTGAGGCAGATATTGCCCTCAAGAGCAACAATGCCGACGACAAGCGCATTGTCGAGCTGCTGCTTATGAGGATAATGGTATGATCAAGCTTACGCCTGCCATCGTTGTAGAAGGCCGCTACGACAAGAACAAGGTCAGCCAGATATTCGATACCACCGTTATCGAGGTAGGCGGATTCGGACTTTTCAAAGACAAAGAAAAGACCGATATGCTTCTTGTAAAATCAATCTCATCATGTGTTACAGCCAGCAGCATTATTGCTGTACCCGTTAACCTTGGTGAAGGCGATGTGGAGAGAGTTGCTCAGGCACTCTCAGCTGCTAAGTGTCCCCGTATTCAGATTGAGGTTCCCACTTCAACAGTACAGATGGAATATATCTGCGGTAAGAAGCCTGCTGCTATGATCGAAATGATTGCAGATTACACAAAGAGAGCAAAGGCTCTTTGCAGTGATGTTGAGTTTATCGCTGATGATGCTACAAGAAGTGATCCCGACTTCCTTTATAAAGCTATTGCTACCGCTGTTGAAAACGGTGCTACAACTGTTACTCTCAGCGACACAGCTGGCAAGATGTTCCCCGAAGACATCTCAGCTATGATTTCAGATTTATACAAAAACGTACCCGAAACAGAGAAAATCAATGTTGGTTTCCAGTGTGGTAACGAGCTTGAAATGGCTACTGCAGGTAGCGTAAGCGCTATCAAGGCAGGTGCAAATGAAGTTAAAGTTTCATCTGTACCCTCTGTATTTGCACCCTCAATGGAATCAATC
>JAFYMQ010000028.1 GCA_017556565.1 Clostridia bacterium
CTGCTACGGGACATGCCTGCAAGTTTTCGGTAGCGGCAAGTTTTAAAAAAGCATCGACGTTATGTGGTTCAATTACAACTGCCATACGCTCTTGTGATTCGCTAATTGCGATTTCGGTACCATCAAGACCTTCGTATTTTTTCGGTACTGCATCAAGGTTAATGCGCAGACCATCAGCAAGTTCACCAATAGCAACGGAAACACCGCCTGCACCAAAGTCATTGCAGCGTTTGATCAGCTTGGCAGCTTCCTCATTGCGGAACAGACGCTGCAGCTTGCGCTCTTCGGGTGCGTTGCCCTTCTGTACCTCGGCGCCGCAGGTCTCAAGAGACTGTGCGGTGTGGGACTTACTGGAGCCGGTTGCGCCGCCGCAGCCGTCGCGGCCGGTTCTGCCGCCCAGCAGAATGACCACGTCACCGGGAGCGGGACGCTCGCGGCGTACGTTCTCAGCGGGAGCGGCTGCAACAACTGCGCCGATCTCCATACGCTTGGCAGCGTAGCCGGGATGATACAGTTCGTCGACCTGACCTGTTGCCAGACCGATCTGGTTGCCGTAGCTGGAGTAGCCTGCTGCGGCGGTGGTGACAAGCTTGCGCTGGGGCAGCTTGCCGGGAATGGTCTGCTCAACGGGAACCAGAGGATCGGCGCCGCCGGTCACGCGCATTGCAGAATATACGTAAGCTCTGCCCGACAGAGGATCGCGGATAGCGCCGCCGATGCAGGTAGCCGCACCGCCGAAAGGCTCGATCTCTGTGGGATGGTTGTGGGTCTCGTTCTTAAACAGCAGCAGCCAGGGCTGTTTTTCGCCGTCGACGGTAACGTCGATCTTGACTGTGCAGGCATTGATCTCTTCGCTCTCGTCAAGCTTTGTCAGCTTGCCGGTCTGCTTGAGATACTTGGTTGCAACGGTTGCAACGTCCATCAGGTTCATGGGCTTGGTTCTGCCCAGTTCCTCACGGGTCTTGATGTATCTGTCCCAAGCGCCTGCCAGCAGCTCATCCTCAAACTTGACGCTGTCGATAGTGGTCAGGAAGGTGGTGTGGCGGCAATGATCGGACCAGTAGGTGTCGATCATGCGGACCTCGGTGATGGTGGGGTCTCTCTGCTCGGTACGGAAATAATCGCGGCAGAAGCGCAGGTCGTCAATATCCATAGCCAGACCGTACTGCTTGAGGAATGCACTCAGGTCGGCCTCTTCCATCTTGCAGAAGCCTGTCAGAGTCTCAACAGTCTCGGGCAGGTCAAACTTGGTGACCAGAGTCTCATAGGTGTCCAGAGTTGCCTCTCGGCACTCCACGGGGTTGATAACGTACTTTTTGACTGCGGCGATGTCGGCGTCTTGAAGATCGCCCTCAAGCACGTAGACCTTGGCGCTCTTGACCAGAGGACGGTCTGCCTGAGAAATCAGCTGCACGCACTGGCTTGCAGAGTCGGCGCGCTGGTCAAACTGACCGGGCAGGGGCTCGACCGCAAACACAACACCGCTTGCGTCCAGCTCGCGAGTGACGATGTCCAGCTGGGGCTCGGAGAAAACTGTGCCCACGCAGTAGTCAAACAGCTCGGGGGTGATATTCTCCACGTCGTAGCGGTTGATAACGCGCACGTCCTTGAGGGAGTCAATCTTGAGCAGGGTGCGGGCATCATTCAGCAGACCTCTTGCCTCGCCTGCCAGTTCTTTTTTCTTTTCTACATATACTCTGTATACCATAGGGTCAAACCTCCTTGGCAGCGCTCAGTGCGCGCTGACCTATATCCTTGCGGTAATATGCGTTGCTGAACGATACTTTGGCAACCTCGCTGTAAGCCTTGTCGATAGCCTGCTGCAGGGTGTCGCCGATGCAGGTGACACCTGCGACTCTGCCGCCTGCGTTGACAAGCTTATTTTCCTGCAGCTTTGCGCCTGCAAAGTATACCTCTCCGCCAAAATCCTCGGCGACGGTGATCTCGTTGCCCGACTCGTACTTGCCGGGATAACCGCTGGATGCCACGATAACGCAGCAGGCGTGCTTGTTTTCAAACTCAACGTCGATATCACGCAGCTTGCCGGCTGCAACAGCCTGCATAACTGTCAGCAGGTCGGTCTTGAGCAGGGGCAGTACCACCTGTGTCTCGGGATCGCCGAAACGGCAGTTGTACTCGATGACGCGGGGGCCCTTGGGGGTCAGCATCAGGCCAAAGTAGAGGCAGCCCTTGAATGTTCTGCCCTCGCTATTCATAGCGTGCATTGTGGGCAGGAAAATTGTGCCCATGCACACGTCTGCAACCTCCTCAGTGTAGAAGGGGTTGGGAGCAACCGTGCCCATACCGCCGGTGTTGAGGCCGCGGTCACCGTCCAGAGCGCGCTTGTGATCCATGCTGGATACCATGGGCACGACCACGTCACCGTCTGTGAATGCCAGCACCGATACCTCGGGGCCGGTCAAAAACTCCTCGATGATAACGGTGGAGCCGCTGTCGCCGAAGATCTTGTCCTCCATCATGCTCCTGACAGCCGCCTCGGCGTCTTCAAGAGTCTCTGCGATAACCACGCCCTTGCCCAGAGCCAGACCGTCTGCCTTGATGACTGTGGGCAGAGGTGCGGTCTTGAGGTAGCTGAGGGCAGCCTCCATATCGGAGAACACCTCGTAAGCCGCGGTGGGGATCTCGTACTTCTTCATCAGCTGCTTGGAGAAAACCTTGCTGCCCTCGATGATCGCGGCAGCCTTGTTGGGGCCAAAGCAGGGGATGTTCTTTGCTTCAAGTGCGTCAACAGCACCCAGTACCAGAGGATCGTCGGGTGCTACGACCGCAAAATCTATCTTGTTGTTCACGGCAAACTTAACGATGCCGTCAATATCCTTGGCACCGATATTGACACAGGTTGCATCCTGTGCAATACCGCCGTTGCCGGGCAGAGCGTACAGCTCGGTGATGGTGGGGTTTTGCTTGATCTTCTTTATGATTGCGTGTTCGCGGCCGCCGCCGCCTACTACCAGAACTTTCATCTTTACTCCCCTGCTCTATTAGTGGTGGAACAGACGCATGCCGGTGAACGCCATGGCAATACCGAACTTGTCGCAAGCCTCAATGACCAGATCGTCACGGACAGAGCCGCCGGGCTGTGCAATGTAGCTTACGCCGCTTCTTCTTGCGCGCTCAACGTTGTCGCCGAAGGGGAAGAATGCATCCGAGCCGACAGAAGCGCCGGTACGGGTACGCAGGTAAGCCTTCTTTTCCTCGGCGGTGAAAGGTGCGGGGCACTCACTGAAGAATGTCTGCCAGATGCCGTCAGCCAGCAGATCCTCGTCTGCCTGATCGCTGAGGTAGATGTCAATTGCGTTGTCGCGCTCGGCTCTGCCCACGGTGTCGAGGAAAGGCAGAGACAGCACCTTTTCGTGCTGGCGCAGATGCCACAGATCAGCCTTGTTGCCTGCAAGTCTGGTGCAGTGGATTCTGGACTGCTGACCTGCGCCGACACCGATAGCCTGACCGTCATAGGCAAAGCAAACCGAGTTGGACTGGGTGTATTTGAGGGTGATGAGGGCAACGATCATATCGCGGATGCCCTCGGGGGGGATATTCTTGTTGGCTGTTACGATGTTCTCAAACAGCTCGGGAGTGATCTTGAAGTTGTTTCTGCCCTGCTCGAATGTCACGCCGTAAACGTGCTTGCGCTCCTGCACCTGAGGAACGTAATCGGGATCGATTTTGACCACGTTGTAGAGGCCGTTCTTCTTCTTGCGCAGGATCTCAAGAGCCTCGTCGGTGTAGCCGGGAGCGATAACGCCGTCGGA
>JAFYMQ010000029.1 GCA_017556565.1 Clostridia bacterium
GGTGGCGCATACCGTGGAGCTTGCACACAAAGCAGGCAAAGCCATCTTTATCCACGCCGATCTGACCCACGGAATAGCCAAGGACAAATGGGGCATCGAGTATCTTGCGTCCGTCGGCGCGGACGGCATCATCAGCACACACGCAAATCTTATCAGGTACGCAAGAGAGCTTGGACTGCTCTGCGTGCAGCGGTATTTTGCCGTTGATTCTCAGGGCCTGAGCAGCATCCGCGAGATGATACACCAGACCAAGCCCGACCTTGTGGAGATACTGCCCGGTGTCATAGACAAGGTTATCAGGCACTTTGCAAGCGAGAATATCCCGGTCATCGCAGCAGGTCTGATAGAGACCAAATCCGAGGTAACACGAGCTCTGTCAAGCGGCGCAATCGCCGTGTCCACGGGCAAAAAAGAGCTTTGGGACATATAATGTAAAAACAGTTTAATATTCCGAAGAGATTTAGAGAAACGGACGTAACAAGACGAAGCTTGCTTCGCCTTGTTTGCCGTTTCTTTTTATTATGCAAAATTATCCTGATGGGGGTAAAAAATATGATTTATGACATCGCAATAGTCGGAGCAGGCGTATGCGGCGGTATGATAGCAAGAGAGCTGTCTCGCTATGACCTGCGTGTCTGCCTGCTTGAGCGCGCCAACGACGTTGCCATGGGTGCATCCAAAGCAAACAGCGGCATCATCCACGGCGGATTTGATCCCGAGCCGGGCACGCTCAAGCAGAAGTTCAACACAGAGGGCAGAGAACTTTTGTTCGATGCAGCCCGTGAGCTTTCTGTGCCGCACATCCGCAACGGCTCGCTGGTCTGCGCATTCACACCCGAAGAGGAGGAGCAGGTGCGCGAGCTTTATGCCCGCGGCGCGACAAACGGCATAGACAATCTGCATCTTATCTCGGGCGAGCAGGCAAGAGCGCTTGAGAGCTCTCTGTCACAGGGTGTCACCCTTGCTCTGCACGTGCCCGACGCAGGCATCGTCTGCCCCTACAAGCTGACCATTGCCGCAGTGGGCAACGCTATGGACAACGGCGTTGAGCTGCACCGCAATTTTGAGGTCACAGGCATCGAGCATAGCGGCGGGATCTTTACCCTCAAAAGCGCCGCAGGGGAGAGCGTGAGCACCAAGTATCTCATCAACTGCGCAGGCGGCCATGCAGGCAAGGTTGCCGCTATGGCAGGTGATGACAGTATAGAGATCATCCCCCGTGCAGGCGAGTATATGCTGCTCGACCGCAGCGAGGGCAAGACTGTAGGGCACACCATCTTCCGCGCTCCCTCAAAAGAGGGCAAGGGCATACTTGTATCTCCCACCGCAGACGGAAACCTGCTGCTTGGCCCCACCGCGGTGCGTGTAGACACCCCCGACAGTACACAGACCACCCGTGAGGGTCTTGCCGCCGTTGCCCGCTCGGTAAAAGAGAGCGTACCGAACGTTGACTTGAGCCGAGTCATCACGTCCTTTACCGGTGTGCGCGCATCTCACGCAGCGGGAGATTTTATCGTCGGGCAGTCCAAAACTGTTGACAATATGATCAACGTTGCGGCTATCGACTCGCCCGGTCTGACCGCCTGCGTAGCCATTGCGCGCTACGTAACGGATATTCTCGGCGGCATGGGCGTGCAGCTTGACAGAAAGCCCGATTGGTGCGGCAAGCGCGAGGACACGGAGGCATTTTCCAAGCTGACCGACGAGGAGAAAGACGCGGTCATCAAACAAAACCCCGCATACGGCAGAATAATCTGCCGTTGCGAAGAAATAACCGAGGGTGAGATAAGAGCGGCACTGCATATCAATCCTCCCGCTCTCGATATGGACGGTGTCAAGCGCCGTACCCGCTCGGGAATGGGCAGATGTCAGGGCGGCTTCTGCGCACCTTTTGTGATGAAGCTTATTGCCGAGGAGCGGCAGATAGAGCTTGAGGAAGTCACCAAAAACGGTGGCAGCTCAAAAATGCTGACAGGGAGGATATAAGCTGTGAAGAATCACGATATAGTTATTATCGGCGGCGGCCCTGCAGGTATGGCAGCAGCCGTGGCGGCTTTTGACAGCGGTGTCAGAGACGTTGTTATCATCGACCGCGAAGATAATCTGGGCGGCGTGCTCAAGCAGTGCATCCACAACGGCTTCGGCCTGCACAAGCTGGGCAAAGAGCTGACAGGCCCCGAGTATGCACACGTTTATGCTCAGCAGGTAAGAGAGCGTGGGATAAAGGTCTATTCGGGCACAACGGTCACACGCATCACAAGTGACAAAATCGTTACCGCGACCAATACGGACGGAATACTCAAAATACAGGCAAAAGCCGTGGTGCTTGCCATGGGCTGCCGTGAGCGCAGCCGCGGCGCACTCAATATCAGCGGCACCCGCCCCGCAGGCGTGTACAGCGCAGGCACGGCACAGAAGCTTATCAACTGCGACGGATACATGGTGGGCAAGCGTGTGGTCATACTGGGCTCGGGCGATATAGGCCTGATCATGGCTCGACGTATGACCCTGCAGGGGGCAAAAGTCGAGGCAGTCTGCGAGATTTTGCCCTATTCGGGCGGTCTGACCCGTAATATCGTGCAGTGCCTTGAGGATTACGGTATACCCCTGCACCTCAGCACGACCGTTGCCGAGATACACGGCAGCGAGCGGCTTGAGGGCGTTACCGTAGCGCAGGTCGACCAAAACCGCGCACCCATCGAGAGCACAAGGAGATATATCCCCTGCGACACACTGCTGCTGTCCTGCGGCCTGATACCCGAAAACGAGCTTACCCTCAATGCGGGCATAGAGCTGGACAAGGTTACGGGCGGCGCTGTGGTCGATCAGTTCAGACAGACGTCGATTGATGGCATCTTTGCCTGCGGAAACGTGCTGCAGGTACACGATCTTGTCGACCACGTGTCCGACGAGGCAGAGTGTGCAGGTGCATCTGCTGCCAAGTACGTGCTGGGCAACCCTTCAGAGTGCGGCCGCATCACTACCTGCGCCGGCGAGGGAGTACGCTACGTGCTGCCCCAGCGGGTGCTTTTGAGCGGTGAGCAGGTATCGCTGTATCTGCGTGTCAGAGAGCCTCAGACCGGAGTAAAACTGGTGGTAAAAAGCGGCGAGCGGATAATCAAAACCTTCCCCCGACTCAAAGCCGCCCCCGGTGAGATGGAAAAGCTGGACATTCCCATGTCGCTGCTTTCCGATGCCGATAAGACCCTGACCGTATCTATGGAGGTGCAATAATGACCAGAACACTTACGTGCATAATCTGTCCCCGAGGCTGCACTTTGCAGGCCGAGATAAACGGCGACAGCGTATCTGTCAGCGGCAACGCCTGCAAGCGCGGCGAGGAGTACGGAAGGAGCGAATGCCTGCATCCCGTACGCACCGTAACCGCCGTGATCAGGGTGGAAAACCGTCCCGACTGCGCTCTCAGCGTCAAGACCGCACAGCCCATTGCAAAAGAGCATATTTTTGATCTTATGGCAGTTTTGCGCGGCATGACCGTAAAAGCCCCTGTTGCAATTGGCGAAGTTATATGCGACAATATATACGGAACACAGGTCATTGCAACGGGGAGCGTGGAATAATGGAAAACACTCTTAAAAATATCCGGCTGTTTTTGTTCGATATGGACGGCACTCTGTATCTGGGCAGCAGACTTTTTGACTTTACCGTCGAGCTGCTGGATACCATCAAGGCTCAGGGCAAAAAATATATGTTCATGACCAACAACTCGTCCAAAAGCGTTGAAGATTACGTCACAAAGCTTGCCGCCCTGGGCATAGAGGCCACAGAGGATGATTTTTTTACCTCCTCTCAGGCTACCGCTCTGTATCTGCTTGAGCATCACAAAAATCAGCGTCTGTACGTCTGCGGCACCCGGTCGCTCAAAGCCGAACTGAGCAAAAACGGCTTTGAGATCACCGAGGATACAGCCGATACCGACTGTATCGTTATGGGCTTTGATACCGAGCTGACCTTCAAAAAGCTCCACGATATTTCCTATCTGCTGCTGACACGCCCCGACATTCCCTATATCGCAACCAACCCCGACTACGTATGTCCCACCGAGTTCGGCTCTGTGCCCGACTGCGGCAGCGTGTGCGATATGCTCTTTAACGTCTCCCGCCGCCGTCCCATCGTCATCGGCAAGCCTCAGCCCGAAATGCCCCTGCTCGCCATGGCAAAAGCCGGCACAGCGCCTGCAGAGACCGCGGTCATAGGCGACAGAATATACACCGATATCAAGAGCGGACTCAGTGCAGGCGCGTATACCGTGCTGGTGCTCAGCGGCGAGACCACAAGAGAGATACTGGACGCATCTTTTGATAAGCCCCACGCGGTAATGGACAGCGCGGCGCAGCTGCTTGATATACTCAAAGGTTAATGGGAGGTACATTATGGATACCGTCAGACTTACCGAAAAAGGCAATACAAAAATGATCGCCCACCGTGGCGTGAGCAAGCTTGAGCGGGAGAATACTATGCCCGCCTTCGTAGCCGCAGGCAACCGCAGCTACTGGGGCATAGAGACCGACATCCACGTCACCAGTGACGGTAAATATATTGTATATCACGATACCAATATTCAGCGCCTGACAGGCGTTGATGCAATCATTGAGGAGCAAACCTTTGATTATCTGCGCAGTCTGCCCATCATAGACTTTGACGAGCAGCCCCGTGTTGATCTGCATATGCCCTCGCTGCAGGAGTATATAAAAATCTGCAAAAAATACGGCAAGATCGCCGTACTGGAGCTGAAAAACGCCATGACACGCGAGCAGGTATACGCAGTCTGCGACGTGCTTGACGGGCTTGAGTACCGCGGGGGCGTGGTCGTCATCTCCTTTGACTACGATAACCTGCTCTACGTCAAAGCAAAACACCCCGAGCAGAAAGTGCAGTTTTTGTGCAAAGAGTATGACGAAGAACTGATCCTCAAGCTGAAAAAAGACGGCATGGATCTGGATATCCACCGCGGCGCAGTGGACAAAAATCTGGTCGATCTGTGCCACAAAAACGGCCTCGAACTCAACGCATGGACGGTTGACGATCCTGAGCAGGCTATGAGTTTTATCGAGATGGGTATCGACTACATAACTACAAATATACTTGAGTGAGCACTGTCCGCGGGCATTTTGCCCGCGGATTTTCTTTTTCTTTTGCTGAATACCGTGGCTTTCGGGTGCAAAAAATAACAGTTGAACAGTAAAACAAAAAAGCAAAAGAAAGGGAAAATATGAAAAAAGTTGCAGTGGTATATTGGAGCGGCACGGGCAATACCAAACAGATGGCAGAGTATATCGCCGAGGGCGTGAGAAAAGCAGGGGAGCAGGCATATATTTTTACTCCCGACAGGTTTGAGCCGGGTATGATAGACGCCTATGATGCAATAGCTTTCGGCTGCCCCGCAATGGGCATCGAGAGCCTTGAGGAGGGGGAGTTTGCGCCTATGTTCGGTGAGTGCCAAAGCCGCCTGAAAAGCAAAAAAATCGCCCTCTTCGGCTCTTACGGCTGGGGCAGCGGCGAGTGGATGCGCAAGTGGGAAAAAGAGTGTAATGATGCCGGCGCGGTGCTCATGGGCGAGGGGGTAAAATGCTGCGGCAGCCCCGACGAGATAGCCTATGCCGAGTGTCTGGCTCAGGGCGAGTTTCTGGTCAGATAAACAAATTATTAGAAAATAAGTATACCCAATATACGGGTATGCTTATTTTTGTGTGCAGACCTGCCGAAACTATGCAATTTGTTGTATTTTTTTGCAAAAATTAGTAAGAAAAAAGGCGTCAAAAACAATCTTTTCTGTTGTCAAGCATCGGGTTTTGTGATAGAATACACAGGGGGGAAAGCAGCCTCCTGTTATTATCGCGCCCAAGACTACATAAACGAGGTCGATATTATGCAGCCACTTGACAAAAACGGCCTTACCGAGGCGGAGTTTTTGAGCCGGTACAGCAGCGAGCGATACCCCAAACCATCCCTGACAGCCGATACGGTTTTACTGACCGGGAGCGAGGGTGAGATGCGCGTTCTGCTTATATGCAGAAGCGGTCATCCCTGCATAGGTCAGTGGGCATTTCCCGGCGGATTTGCCGAAGAGCGCGAGAGCATCGAGCAGACCGCTCTGCGTGAACTGTATGAGGAAACGGGCATCACAGATGCCGTGCTTTTGCCGGTGGGTCTGTTCAGCAAACCCGGCAGGGACAAGCGGGGATGGGTAGTCTCCCAGTGCTTTGTGTCCGTGCTGCCCGAGGCAGCTATGGCAAAAGCAGGGGATGACGCAGCTCAGGCTGAGTGGTTTACGCTCAGGCTGGCAGATAACACAGTGAATCTTACGGGCCGTTCGGCAGAGATAAAAATCGGCTACGGTGTATCGGACGGACAGGTGTATACACAGAGTCTGTCGCAGGATGCCCTGGCATTTGATCATGCCGATATGCTCGTCAGAGCTTTAATATGTATTCAAAAAATCCGGATATGAAAAGAGGAGTAAACTATGTACAAGATCGCTGCCAGAAAGGAGCTCAATCCCACTGTTACCCAGCTGGAGATCGAAGCACCTCTTGTTGCGAAAAAAGCACAGCCCGGTCAGTTCATCATCCTTCGCGTGGATGAAGACGGAGAGAGAATACCTCTTACCGTTGCCGGCTGCGACAAAGAAGCAGGCACCGTCAAGATCATTTTCCAGATCGTCGGCGGCACCACCACCAAGCTCAACGCAAAGCGTGAGGGCGAGTACATCCAGGACTTCGTAGGTCCTCTGGGTGTTGCTACCCACCTCGACGGCCTCAAGAAGGTCTGCATCGTCGGCGGCGGCGTCGGCTGTGCAATCGCTATGCCTATTGCTCAGGCTCTCCACGAGCTGGGCGCAGAAGTTACCAGCATCATCGGCTTCCGCAACAAGGATCTGGTCATTCTGGAAGATGAGTTCACCGCTTGCACCGACAAGCTGGTTATGATGACCGACGACGGCTCCTACGGCCGCCACGGCAACGTCACCGTACCCCTCAAGGAAATGCTTGAAGCAGGCGAGAAGTTCGACATGGTCATCACCATCGGCCCCCTGATCATGATGAAGTTCGTCACCCTGACCGCAAAGCCCTTCGGCGTACCCTGCACAGTTTCCATGAACCCCATCATGATCGATGGTACCGGTATGTGCGGCGGCTGCCGTCTTACCCTCAACCAGGATGGCAAGAAGGTCACCAAGTTTGCTTGTGTTGACGGTCCCGATTTCAACGGCTACGAAGTCGACTTTGACGAGGCTATGTCCCGCGGCAGAATGTACGCAGACTTCGAGCGTCATGCATACGAAGAGGCATGCAACCTCTTCAAAAAGGCTTAAAGGAGGAAAAGAGCAATGGCTATAGATCCCAAAAAGCATGAGATGCCCTCGCAGGAGCCTGCGGTGCGTGCTCATAATTTCAAAGAGGTTGCCCTGGGCTACACCATGGAAGTCGCAGTAGAAGAGGCAAAGCGCTGCCTCAACTGCAAGACCCAGCCCTGCGTAAGCGGCTGCCCCGTTAACATCAACATCCCTGATTTTATCACCCAGATCAAAGAAGGCAAGTTCGAAGAAGCATATCAGATCATCACCAAGACTTCTTCTCTGCCCGCAGTCTGCGGCCGTGTCTGCCCCCAGGAGAGCCAGTGCGAGAGCAAGTGTACTCTGGGCGTAAAGTTCGAGCCCGTAGGTATCGGCAGACTGGAGCGCTTTGTTGCTGACTGGCACAATGCCAACGTCACCGAGAAGCCCGCTGCTCCCGAGAGCAACGGCCACAAGGTAGCTATCGTCGGTTCCGGCCCCTCCGGTCTGACCTGCGCAGGCGACCTGGCAAAGAAGGGCTACAAGGTCACCGTATTCGAAGCTCTGCACACCGCAGGCGGCGTTCTGGTATACGGTATCCCCGAGTTCCGTCTCCCCAAGAGCATCGTTGCCAAGGAAGTTGACACCCTCAAGGCTCTGGGCGTTGACGTTGAGACCAACGTTGTTATCGGCAAGACCCTGACCATCGACGAGCTGTTCGAGATGGGCTACGAGGCTGTATTCGTAGGCTCCGGTGCAGGTCTGCCCAACTTTATGAACATCCCCGGCGAGGCACTCAAGGGCGTTTACTCCGCAAACGAGTTCCTTACCCGCAGCAACCTGATGAAGGCTTATCTGGACAACCCTGTCACCCCCATTCAGAAGGGCGGCAAGGTAGCAGTTGTCGGCGGCGGTAACGTTGCTATGGACGCTGCAAGAACAGCTCTCCGTCTGGGCGCAGAAAAGGTCTACATAGTATACCGCCGCTCCATGGAAGAGCTGCCCGCAAGGCACGAAGAGGTCGAGCATGCAATCGAAGAGGGCATCGACTTCCAGCTGCTGCGTAACCCCGTTGAAATCCTGGGCTACCAGAATCCCGACGATCCCAGAGATCCCAGAAACGGCTTTGTCACCGGTATGAAGTGCGTCAAGATGGAGCTGGGCGAGCCTGATGCAAAGGGCCGCCGCCGTCCCGTCGAGATCCCCGGCAGCGAGTTCGTTCTGGACGTTGACACCGTCATCATGTCCATCGGTACTTCTCCCAACCCCCTGATCAAGAGCACCACCAAGGGTCTGGAAGTCAACAACCACGGCGGCATCATCGTCAACGAAGACGGCCTGACCTCCCGTGAGGGCGTCTATGCAGGCGGTGACGCAGTTACCGGCGCAGCAACCGTTATCTCGGCTATGGGCGCAGGCAAGACCGCTGCAAAGGCTATCGACGAGTTCCTCAGCGCAAAATAAACCAAACAAAACAGCGCGGCAGACTGTTTTTTGACGGTTTGCCGCGCTTGAGAGCGTAATAACGCTTTTTGCACAATCCCCAAAAATACATTAAGGAGAGTACAGAATGAGCGCACAGTTCGATTTTGCTGTCGTTGACAAGGTTCTTGCCGCTCACGATTGCAAGCAGTCCGGGATCATTGCCATTCTGCAGGAGATCCAGGAGCACTATCATTATCTTCCCAGAGAAATATTCCCCTATATATCCGCCAAGCTCGATATGAGCGAGGCTGAGATCTACAGCGTTGCAACATTCTACGAGAACTTCTCTCTCGAGCCCAAGGGCAAGTATGTTATCAAAATCTGTGACGGTACCGCATGCCACGTCCGTCGCTCCATACCCATCCTTGACCGTATCCGTGCAGAGCTTGGTCTGTCTGCAGAAAAGAAGACCTCCGATGATCTCAACTTTACCGTTGAGACCGTTTCCTGCCTGGGCGCATGCGGTCTGGCTCCCGTTCTTACAGTCAACGATGTAGTTTATCCCGCAATGACTCCTGACAAGGCAAGCGCCCTGCTCAAGGAACTCAGAGAGGAGCTCGCCAATGCTTAAGAACAGACAGGATTTTATTGCCTACCGCGAAGCTGCCGAGGCAGCTTACGGCGCACAGGCTGAGAAGATCATCGTTTGCGCAGGTACAGGCTGCGTTGCAGGCGGATCTCTCAAAATATACGACCGTCTCAAGGAACTCATGGCTGCCAAGGGTCTCCATGTAGCAGTTGAGCTGGAAGTCGATCCCCATGACAATACAGTAGGTCTCAAGAAGAGCGGCTGCCACGGCTTCTGCGAAATGGGTCCTCTGGTACGTATCGACCCTCAGGGTTGGCTGTATACCAAGGTCAAGCTTGACGATTGCGAAGAGATCGTTGAGAAGACCATCTGCAAGGGCGAGCACATCGAGCGCCTTGCATATACCAAGTGCGACTGCGTATACAAGAAGCAGGACGAGATCCCCTTCTACGCAGGTCAGACCCGTGTGGTTCTGGAGCACTGCGGTAAGATCGATGCAACATCCATCCGCGAGTACGTTGCCATCGGCGGCTACTCTGCTTTTGAAAAGGCTCTGTTCGACATGAACGCCGACCTGATCGTAGAGCAGGTCAGCAAGTCCGGCCTCAGAGGCCGCGGCGGCGGCGGTTTCCCCGCCGGCAAGAAGTGGGAGCAGGTAAAGCGCCAGAAGGCTCTGCCCAAGTACGTCGTATGTAACGGCGACGAGGGTGACCCCGGTGCATTCATGGACCGCTCCATCATGGAAGGCGACCCCCACAGAATGCTGGAAGGCATGATGATCGCAGGTCTGGCAACAGGCGCAAGCCACGGCTACATCTACGTCCGTGCCGAGTATCCTCTGGCAGTTGACAGACTGCGCACCGCTATCGCACAGGCTGAGGAGCTTGGTCTGCTGGGCGACAACATCATGGGCACAGACTTCAGCTTCCATATGCACATCAACCGCGGTGCAGGCGCA
>JAFYMQ010000030.1 GCA_017556565.1 Clostridia bacterium
ATGAAAAAGGTCTTTTTTACCCTGAGTGTGTTGCCTGCGCCGTAGTTGTAGCTGATGATGGGCTGTGCGCCCTGAGCCAGACCCTGCAGGGGCATCAGCGCAAACTGCATTACGCTTGTCAGTATGGTCATAGCACCAACCGCCACGTCGCCGCCGTAGCGGAGCAGGGAAGAGTTGAAGCACACCGATATAACACTCTCGCTGGATTGCATGACAAATGGCGCAAGTCCCAGCGCGATACAGGGCAGCAGGTAGGTTTTGCTGAGCCGCATATTGGGACGGCGAAGTTTGAGCAGAGTCTTTTTGCCCAGCAAAAAGCTGAGCACCCATATGCAGGATATTGCCTGAGAGATGACGGTTGCCAGCGCCGCGCCGCGCACTCCCATATCCAGCGCGTAGATAAACAGCGGGTCGAGGGCAATATTGCATATTGCGCCAATGGTGACGGTCAGCATACCGGTCTTGGCAAATCCCTGTGCGGTAATAAATCCGTTGAGTCCCAGAGTCAGCTGCACAAAGATGGTACCTATTGCGTATATACTCAGATAGCTTGTGGCATAGCCGATGGTGTTGCCGCTTGCACCGAACATCAAAAGCAGCGGCTTGTTCCATATAAGCAGCACCGCCGTCAGCGCCAGCGATACTATCACCTGCATCACAAAACAGGTGCCGAGAGTTTTTTCCGCAGCGGCATTATCGCCTTTGCCCATATATATGGACGCTCTGGGCGCACCGCCCGAGCCTATGAGCGCTGCAAACGCCGACACTATAAGTATCAGAGGCAGACATACTCCCACACCGGTCAGCGCAAGATCGCCCGAGTGGGGCATATGCCCGATATATATGCGGTCGACGATATTGTACAGCATATTGATTATCTGAGCTGCGATAGTGGGAATAGCAAGCTTAAACAGCAGCGGCCCTATGGGCGCAGTGCCCAGATATTTGTTGTCTTTTGCCATGGGTTAAGCGTCACTCCTGATTTACAGCATACCATCATTGTACTAAATAACGTGAGATATATCAAGAACCTATTGACAAAATCTGCAAGCGGTGATATTATTTTGATATCATATAGAAATCGGAGGAGATAAAGATGACAGAAAAAGTATTGCAGAACAAAAAGAACGGCATGGCAGTGCTGATGGCGGACATCCTGGTTCTTATTCTTGCTATCGTCGGCGTTGTTTTTGGCGGTATTATTTTGGACAGCGGCAGAACAATCGGACTTTTGGTTTTTATTCCTTCTCTTGCGCTGCTGCTGCTTGGTTGGATACCCCTGCTCGGCCTTCGTGTCCTCAAGCCTCAGGAAGCACTGGTAGTCACCCTGTTCGGCAAGTATGTCGGCACACTCAAAGGTGACGGCTTCTTCTGGGTCAATCCTTTTTCGGGCAGCTTCAACCCCGCAGCCAAGACCAAGCTGAGCCAGAGCGGAGACGTTTCCACCCCCACATCGCCCATCGCCGCACTTGCAGCAGGCGCAGCGGGTGCCAATATGAGCATTGACACCACCGGCAACAAGATCTCCCTCAAAATAATGACCCTCAACAACAGCCGCCAGAAGATCAACGATTGTCTGGGCAACCCTGTTGAGATCGGTATCGCCGTTATGTGGCGCGTCACCGACACCGCAAAAGCCGTGTTCAATGTAGACAACTACAAGGAGTTTTTGTCCCTGCAGTGCGACAGCGCCCTGCGTAATGTTGTCCGTATCTACCCCTACGACGTAGCCCCCAACGTTGACACCACCGGCGACGGTGTGGCAGACGAGGGCAGCCTCCGCGGCTCCAGCGAGGTAGTTGCCGAGCGCATCCGCAACGAGATACAGAGCCGCGTGGATGAGGCCGGTATCGAGATACTGGAAGCCCGCATCACCTATCTTGCATACGCACCCGAGATAGCCGCGGTTATGCTTCAGCGTCAGCAGGCATCGGCAATTATCGATGCCCGCAAGATGATCGTCGACGGTGCCGTGGGTATGGTGGAGATGGCGCTTGCCCGCCTCAGCGAGAACAATACCGTTCAGCTTGACGAGGAGCGCAAGGCAGCCATGGTGTCCAATCTGCTGGTAGTTCTCTGCGGCAACCGTGACGCCCAGCCTGTAGTCAACTCGGGCAGTCTCTATTGATGCCATGAACGACAATCTGAAAAAACAGATCCCCCTGCGTCTGTCGCCCAAGCTCTACGCCGCAATAGCCGCGTGGGCGGAGGATGACTTCCGCTCTGTAAACGGGCAGATAGAATATCTGCTTACCGAGTGTGTCAAGCAGCGCAAAAAGAACGGGGCATACGTAGGCAGCGAGATAGACAAGCCTATCGAACTGGATATAGAATAAAAATCCGCAAAGCGTACAAGCTTGCCTTGTGCGCTTTGTTTTTTTGTGCTAAAATATTACCAATAAGCATAAAAAAGAAGGCGAAAAAATGGACAAAACCGAAGCCCACTACAAAAAAATGACACAAACCCCGGTCATGAAGCTTGTTATAATGCTGGGCATCCCCACCACTATCTCAATGCTCATAACCAACGTATATAATCTGGTGGACACCTACTTTGTCGGCTCGCTGGGTGAGAGCCAGCAGGGCGCGGTCGGCGTACTGTTTACCCTGCAGTGCATTATTCAGGCATTTTCGTTTATGCTGGGTCACGGCTCGGGCGCATTCGTGTCCAAAGCTCTGGCAGAAAAAGACGTCAGGCAGGCCACCAAGTACGCCTCCACCGCATTTTTCAGCGGTGCGGCAATCGGCCTTGTGCTTTGCGTGCTGGGTCTGAGTTTCCTCAAGCCTTTTGCAATTTTTTTGGGCAGCACCGATACCATTCTGCCCTACGCAATAGATTACGGAACGTGGGTCTGCCTGTCCTGCCCCTTTGTGGTCTGCTCATTTATCCTCAATAACATCCTGCGCTATGAGGGCAAAGCATCCATGGCAATGATCGGCCTCGTGTCGGGCGGTATCATCAATATTTTTGGCGACTGGCTGTTTATCCGCGTATTTGAGATGGGTGTTTACGGCGCAGGTCTTGCCACCGCGATTTCCCAGTTTATCAGCTTTGGCATTCTTGTGACTGTGCATCTCAAGAGCGCACAGAGCAAGCTGTCGCTGAGAGCGGTCAGCGGAAAGGTGCGCGACTACTTCGATATTTGCAAAGTCGGTCTGCCCTCCATGCTCAGACAGGGTCTTACCTCGGTGTCCAGCGGCATACTCAACAACCTTGCCCGCCCCTTCGGCGATGCCGCAATCGCCGCGCTCAGCGTTATCAACCGCTACTCGTCGCTGGTGCTGTGCGTAGGTCTTGGCATCGGTCAGGGCTTCCAGCCGGTTGCATCCTTCAACCATCAGGCAAAAGAATACACCCGCGTCAAAAAAGCTCTGCTTGGCACTATGACCATCGGCATTGCGCTTATGGGTACTATGGCGATATTCGGCTTTATCTTCCCCGGTCAGATAGTGTCTGTTTTCCAGAAGAGTCCCGAGGTCATCCGCATAGGCAAGTTCGGTCTCCGCGCCGCATCGGTAGGCTCTATGGTAATGCCCGTTTCTGTCTGTGCCAATATGCTCTATCAGAGCATCCGTCAGGCAGGCACGGCATCATTCTTGTCCATGCTGCGCTCGGGTCTTGCCATGATCCCCACCATGATCATTCTGTCAAGACTGTGGGGACTCAACGGCATACTGCTGTCCCAGCCGGTTGCCGACGTTATCAGCTCGCTGATCTGCCTGCCCTTTATCCTCCACTTCGTGCTCAAAACCCCCAATACCGCACTCAAACCCGAATAAAAATATACGGACTGCCGCAAGAAGCGGCAGTCCGTTTCGGCTTTTTTTCATTGACGTAAAGGTTCTTTGTGCCATAGCTGCCTCCGTGAGTATAGTCTATGGCAGGATTATGCTGTCGGGAGCGCAAAATTGCAATAACATCCCGCCGCCGATTATGCTTGAAGATTGGTGCGGTGTATAGTATAATATAATGATAAAATATATCTTGCCGAAAGGAGAGCCGCAATGCAAAAGACCGCAGTCAGATCCATATCTCTTGTGGCACTCCTTACCGTCACGGCAAAAGCTCTGGGTATGCTCCGCGACATTTTGCAGGCGCGGGCATTCGGAGCGGGCGCTCAGATGGACGCATACACATCGGCAAGCAACTTTACCGTGTATATATTTTCTGCCTGCGCCTATGCTCTGTGCATAGCCGCCGTTGCGGTAGTGGGCAGAAAGCTGCCCTGCGGCAGACCGGCTGCCCAAGCCGCCGCCGACAGGCTGATCTCGGTATGCCTGTGCGCCGCCTGCGCCGTTGCCGCGGTGCTCGTTCTGCTTGGCGCTTTTGGCGTGTTCGGCAGCGCACTTTCACCCTATATGGTGATACTTTCTCTGTCTCTGCCCGTTATCGTGCTGACCTATATGTTCATGGCATATTTTCAGGTGCTGGGTCATTATTCGGTGCAGGGCAGCCTGAGCCTGCTCTATAATATCGCACTGTGCCTTGTATTGTTTGTATGGGGCGGCAGAATGTCTGTACCCGTGTTTGCCGCCTGCATGAGCGGTGCGTGGTTGCTGCAGCTGGCAACCCTGGTGCCCTGCTTTGCAAAAGAGCGGTACCGCTTCCGCTTTTCGCTCAAAGCCGAGAGGGGAGAGCTTGTAACATTCCTCAAGACCGCGGCGGCAACACTGTTTACCACCTCGGCATTTTTGCTCTGCTATCTTTGCGACAGTGCACAGAGCGCATTTATGGGCGAGGGTGTCGTGACCGCATTTTCTTATGCCGACAAGCTGTTTACGCCCCTTGTCACCACCATCATCTACAGTATCAGCGCGGTAATGTTCCCCCGCTGGAGCGAAAAAAGCCGCACCCTTGAGCCCGAGCAATACCGCAGATATGTGCTGCGCGCAGTCGTCAATACCGTGATGTTTATGCTGCCCGTATCGGCTGTGGTGGCGGCTTTCGGTGTGCCTGTTGTCCGCGTGCTTTTTGAGGGCGGCAGCTTTAGCCTGCAGTCTGCCACGTTGGCAGGTCAGGTCTTTTCCTGCTATGCTCTGGGTATGGTGGGATTTGCGCTGCTTGACCTTGTATCCAAAGCTTTCTATGCCCAGGACCGTATCAAAACGCCCCTTATCGTCAATCTGTCGGCATTTGCGGTCAATCTTCTGCTCAATTGGTTTGTGTCCTCGCTGGGTTGGGGCGCTCCCGCCGTGGCAGCCTGCACGGCACTGGTGCTGACTGCTGCGGGCGCTGTGATGACCTGCCTGTTTGCAAAGGGTATCAAGGGCGAACCGATGCTGAGCCTGATCGTCAAAAGCGCAGTTTTGAGCGGTGTGATGTTCATAGTCCTGCACCTGCTGTCGGGCACTGTTACAAACCCCACCGACGGCAAAATAATGCTTATCGTCAAATGCGCCGCACCCGGCATAGCCGCGGCGGCTGTGTATATCCTGCTTATGTGGAAGCATATCCGAAAAACCGTGAAAGAAGGAGAAAAATAAATGAACCTCCTCAGTAAAAACCTGCGCAAAAATCCGCTGGCAATTATCTTTGCCGTGCTTGGTATATTGGCATCCCTGCTCCTTCTTGTGCTGCGCGTGAGTGCCGAAAACCGCTCCGATCAGGCAGCCTGCGCCATCACCTACGACTCGGTGGTTGCTCTGGCAGAGCAGAGCGGACAGAGTGATAGAGTGTGGCTGGAGCAGCTTTATGATGCGGGCATCAGATACCTGATAGTCACCGATGCCAACGAGCCCCTCTGCGCCGATGCAGCGCGGCAGATAGGCTACAAGATCGGCAGAGCGGGCGATACACCCCAATCCGGCGACAGC
>JAFYMQ010000031.1 GCA_017556565.1 Clostridia bacterium
CGATGCAGGCGGTGGGGCGTTTGCTCTCGTCCATAGCATTGACCTGCATGCTGACCAAAAATCCGCCGGGGGAGAATGTTTCCTGATTGTACAGATTGATCAGGTTGGGGATATCAAGACCCTGAGGGCAGTACTCGGTGCAGTAGCTGCAGCCGGTGCAGGGGATTGCTGCCGACATTTCGCGGGCGATATCGTACAGAACCTTGCATTCCTGTTCGGTGACGGGCTTTTCGGTCTTGAATATCTCGATGTTCTCTTTCAGCTGATCCATGTTGGACATACCCGACAGGGTGACCACAACGTCGGGGATGGACTGCAGGTATCTGAAGCCCCATGCGGGCACAGATTCCTGACGCAGCTGACCCAGCTGCTGAACGTACTTGTCATCCAGTGTGGCAAGCTTGCCGCCGCGCAGAGGCTCCATGACCCAGATGGGCAGGTTGTAGCGTCTGAGCAGCTCGACCTTGCTCTTGGCGTCCTGAAGATCCCAGTCCATCCAGTTGAGCTGGATCTGGCAGAACTCCATATGCTCGCCGTAAGTCTGCAAAAATCTCTCCATCTCGGCGGTGCAGGCGTGTGCGGAAAAGCCCAGATAGCGGATCCTGCCCTGCTTTTTCTGCTCGAGCAGGTAGGGGATAATGCCGTATTTGGGGTCGAGATAGTGGTTGATGTTCTTTTCGCTGACGTTGTGCACCAGATAGAAGTCAAAATACTCCATACCGGTCTTTTCCAGCTGCTTTTCAAAAATCTCGGCTACCTTGTCCATGTTGTTCAGATCATAGCCGGGGAACTTGGTGGCGATATAGTAGCTGCTGCGGTCGTATTTGTTGAGGATCTGACCTATGACGGGCTCGGAGTTGCCGCCGTGATAGCCCCATGCGGTGTCATAGTAGTTGATGCCCTGCTGCATGGCGTATTCCACCATCTCGGCAGTCAGTTCTGCATCTATCTCGGAGTTTGCACCCTTGGTGGGCAGACGCATACATCCCAGACCCAAAGCCGAAAGCTTGAGACCCTTAAAATCCTTGTACAGCATGATAATACCTCGTTTCAATTGAACTTAATGATAGTATATATCATAATCCGCCGTCCGTAAAGTGAAAAATCGGTTTTGTTGAAAAATCCGCGGTTTTGTGCTAAAATACGGGCATAAACCAAAGGCAGGGTGATAATATGGTCAGAATCATGACAGAAAAAGACATACAAGCCGTCATAGATATGTGGTACAGCACTCCCAATATGGCGCTCAACAACGTGGACGACACTCCCGAGGGTGTGGCACGGTTCTTGCGCCGCAATCCGGGGCTCAGCTTTGTTGCCGAGGAGCAGGGCGCTATCGTGGGCGTTATTCTGGGCGGTCACGACGGAAGGCGGGGATATATTTATCACGCATCGGTGCTGCCCGAATATCGCAGCCACGGCATCGGAAGTGAGCTGGCTCAGGCGTGTATAAACGCTGTCCGTGCCGAGGGCATCGTCAAGATGGCGGTGGTACTGTTTGCAAAAAACAGCCGCGGCAGCGAGTTCTGGCAGAGGCAGGGCTTTGTCAAGCGGGACGATCTGGAGTATCAGGATCAGTTCATCCTGCCCGCTCTGCGAGTTATAACGTAATTCTAATAAAAAGCATAAATAAATCCAATTTGACTTATGTATGCAGCTGTGATAGTATTCTCGGGCAGACAAAATTACGGGAGCTGAAACAGATGACTCAGGAACTTTTGCGCTGTATAGTCGAGCTTTGCGAGCAGATGGTATGTTCGGGAGCCGAGGTGTACAGGGTAGAGGACAGTATAGAGCGTATGTGCACCGCCTACGGCGCGGTGCGTGTTGACGCATACGTCACAACGTCCAATATAGTGGTCACCAGCGAGATGGCAGACGGCAGGGAGTTTACCCACACCCGCCGTATAAAAAGCTCGTCGGTCAATATTGAAAAGCTTCACGGCCTCAACTCGCTGGCGCGGCAGGTGACACGGGAAACACCCGACGTGGAGGAGTTCAGATGCAGGCTTGAGCAGGCAGAGCAGGTCAAGACCTACTCGTTCTGGCAGCAGGTGCTGTTCTACGTGCTGATCGCAGGCTCGTTTACTGTGTTTTTTGGCAGCCGCAGTCTGCGCGAGACTGTTGCATCGGCGCTCATAGGCGGTATCGTGGGTATATTGGTGCTCAAAGCCGAAAAACACAACGTCAACAAGATGATGGTGCGGTTTTTCTGCTCGGCGGTGTTCAGCACTCTGGCATTTATGTGCCTGCATTTTGGTATAGTCAAGAGTGTGGACAACATAATCATCGGCAATATTATGTCCCTGATCCCCGGCGTGGGCTTTACCAATGCGCTGCGCGATCTGTTCGCGGGCGACACCATGACGGGTATTCTGCGCGCCATTGAGGCAATTTTGCTTGCCAGCTGCATGGTGCTGGGCTATATTGCCATCGCATATATCTACGGAGGTGTGGCAGCATGAGAGAGGTAATTATCAGAGTGCTTGCCGCCGCAGTGGGCACGTTGGGATTCGGCGTTCTGTTCAACATCCGCGGAAAAAAGCTGCTGGTAGGCGCGTTGGGCGGCATGTTTGCATGGCTGCTGTTTGAGCTGCTGGGCGGCGTAGTGGCAAATGAGCCTATCAGATATTTTATCGTGTCGGCGGCGGCATCGGTGTATGCCGAGATATTCGCCAGACTGATGAAAACTCCCCGCACCACCTTCTGGATAGTCAATCTTATCCCCCTCATCCCCGGCGGCTCGCTGTATTACACCATGTCGTCGGCGGTGGGCAGTGATTTTGAACTGTTTATGCAGAGGGGCATGCACACCCTTGAGCTTGCCGCCGCTCTGTCGCTGGGTATAGTCACCGTGGCGGCACTGTCGCGAATTATCAAGAAAAACCGCACACCCCAAACCAAATAATCAGAGCCTGCACGGAAAAATCTGTTCCGCGCAGGCTTTTTTGGTGCAAAAAGTATAGCTAACCCGCGGCGGATATGGTATAATATCAAGGTTAAATGGGTATTGTTTCTCAAAAATATTTTAGCGATTTACTTGACTAAAGCGCTAAAGCGTGATAATATATGTGAGGCAGCAAATATCTGTCAATTTATCTATTACTTTTCAGTTGATCCATAGAAGGAGCGAGTGCTTTTATGACCTACACAAGTACACTCAAACGTGATGAGCAGGTGTCGCTGGAGCTGCGCAGCCTGTACGAAAGACACGGCTACAAAAAGTTCAGAATGGGCAAGTTTGAAGAATACGATTTTTATGCCCGCAACCGTGATTATCTGGCAGGAAGCAGTCTTTTAACCTTTACCGATCTTGACGGCAAGCTGATGGCTCTGCGTCCCGACGTGACACTCAGCATCGTCAAGCGCACCAAAGAAAATCAGACTACCAGCGAAAAGCTGTACTATACCGAGAACGTCTACCGTGCCGCACACTCTGCCACCGAGTACAAGGAGACCTATCAGATAGGCATCGAGCATATAGGCAAAGTCAGCGCCTATACCAGCCTTGAGATGGTGTCGCTGGCTGTGCGCTCGCTGCGTCTTATCGACACAGGCAGCATCCTCAGTCTGTCCCACACCGGATTTTTGTCCGGACTGTTTGAGTATCTGGGTGTAAGCGCCGCCGCAGAAAAGACTGTCAGAGCATGCATCGAGAGCAAAAACCGCCACGGCATCGCAGCCCTCATCGGCAAAGAGCTGACTCAGGAGCAGACAGACGCCATATTTGCCGTGATGGATATCAGCGGCAGCTATCTTGAGTGCATCGCTCAGGCAAAAACTCTGTCCAGAACAGAGGATATGCTGGCAGCGGTCAGCGAGCTGGAGCAGCTGTATGATGCGCTGGGCGAACTCAAGCTGAACATCCGTCTGGATTTCTCCATCCCCTCAGACACCCAGTATTACAACGGTCTTATCTTCTGCGGATATGTCAAGGGCGTGTCGAGGGCTGTGCTTTCGGGCGGCAGATACGACAACCTGATGGAAAAAATGGGCAAAAAAGGCAAGCAGGCCATAGGCTTTGCCCTGTACTTTGACGAGCTGGAGAGATTCCTCAACACCCAGCCCCCCGAGCCTCTGGACGCGGTTATTATCTATGATCGTACCAGCTGCCTGAGCACGGTTGCAGACACGGTCAAGCTGCTTGTTGCCGAGGGTAAAAAAGTCTGGGCAGGCGAAGAGCAGCCCGAGGGCAGACTTTACCGCCGTCTTATCAGAATCACCGAAAACACCGTAAAGGAGGAAGAGGGAAATGCTTAACATCGCACTGCCCAAAGGCAGACTGGGAGACAAGGTCTACTCCCTCTTTGCCAAGATGGGCTATGACTGCAGCGAGTTTTTGGAGGACACCCGCAAGCTGGTTATAGAGAATCCCGACAGCGGTGTCAGATATTTGCTTATCAAGCCTTCCGACGTTGGCATCTACGTTGAGCGGGGCGCTGCCGACATCGGCGTCGTGGGCAAAGACGTGCTGCTTGAGACCGACCCCGACGTGTACGAGCTGCTCGACCTCAATCTGGGCAAGTGCAACCTTGCCGTCGCAGCCAAAAACGGCTACGTCGAGGACACCGACCGTACCCTGCGCGTGGCTACCAAGTACGTCAACGTGACCAAAAACTATTACAAGGGTCTCAACCGCGAGATCGAGATTATCAAGCTTAACGGCTCTATCGAGCTTGCCCCCATTCTGGGTCTCAGCGACGTTATACTGGATATCGTGGAGACGGGCACCACTCTGAGAGAAAACGACCTTTCGGTCTTTGAGTACGTTGCACCCTCCTCGGCAAGACTGATCGCCAACAAGAGCAACTATCAGTTCAAGAGCGAGGAGATAGACCGCATCGTCGCCCGCATGAAGGAGGAACTTCTGTGATCAAGATACTCAAAAGCGGCGATAGCCTGCCGCAGCGCTCTGAGGAAAAAGAGCGCGACGTAAACGCCGCCGTTGCCGCGATAATTGCCGACGTGCGGCAGAGGGGCGACACAGCCTTGCTGGAGTACGGCAAGCGGTTTGATTGCCCCGAGCTGACTGCTCTGCAGGTAAGTGAGCAGGAGATCGAAAATGCCTGCGCTCAGGTAGACGAGCGTGTTATGAGCGCTCTGAAAAAAGCCGCCGCCAACATCCGCGCCTTCCACAATCTGCAAAAGCGCGACGGATTTATGATAGAAAAAGACGGCATAACCCTCGGTCAGCGCATCCTTCCCGTTGACAGAGCGGGCATCTACGTGCCCGGCGGCACAGCCTGCTACCCCAGCACCGTGCTGATGGATGCCATCCCCGCATCGGTTGCGGGCGTTTCCGAGATAGTTATGGCAACCCCCGCGCAAAAAGACGGCACGATCCTCCCCGAGGTGCTTGCCGCCGCCAAGCTTGCGGGCGTGACCAAGATATTCAAAATGGGCGGCGCACAGGCGATCGCCGCACTGGCTTACGGCACCGAGAGCGTGCCCGCAGTTGACAAAATTGTCGGCCCCGGCAACGTGTACGTTGCCACCGCCAAGCGTATGGTCTTCGGCAAGGTCGGCATTGATATGATAGCAGGCCCCAGCGAGATACTTATTATTGCGGATTCCGGTGCCGATCCCAAGGTCGTCGCCGCCGATATGCTCTCTCAGGCAGAGCACGACGTGCTGGCAAGCGCTATGCTTATAACCGACAGCGAGCAGCTGGCACAGGCGGTCAGCGCCCAGCTGGAGGAGCAGATCCCTCAGCTGCCCCGTGCCGACATCTGCCGCCGCAGCATAGACGACAACAGTTTTATCATGGTGGAAAGCTCTATCGAAAAAGCCATCGAACTGTCCAACTCCATCGCGCCCGAGCATCTTGAACTGTGCATCCGCGACCCCTTCTCGGTACTGGATATGGTCAAGCACGCAGGCAGCATTTTCATGGGCTATAACGCACCCGAGGCGCTGGGCGACTATCTGGCAGGCCCCAACCACACCCTGCCCACCAGCGGCACCGCCCGATTCTCGTCGCCTCTGTCGGTAGACGATTTTATCAAAAAATCCTCGGTCACATATTATTCCAAAGCAGCCCTGCTCTCTGTTGCCGCCGATATTGACGCCATCGCCCGCAGAGAAGGTCTGCAGGCACACGCAAAAAGCGCAACCGTGCGCTTTGAGGAGGCATAAAAATGAGCAAGTTTTTAGTAGACAAGTATCAGACCATAGAGCCCTATACCCCCGGCGAACAGCCCAAAAAAGGTAGCCTCATCAAGCTTAACACCAACGAAAGCCCCTTCCCCCCCTCGCCCAAAGCGGTAGAGGCTATAGCCAAAGCAGCCGGGGACCTCAACCTGTACAGCGACCCCGAGTGCAAGAAGCTTGTTGATGCCATCGCCGAGTATTACGGCGTCAGCGCCAAGAACGTTATCGCCACCAACGGCTCGGACGAGTCTCTGGCATTTTGTTTTCAGGCTTTCTGCGATGAGAACACTCCTGCCGCATACCCCGATATAACCTACGGCTTCTACAAGGTTTTTGCCAAGCTGTACTCCATAGACAGCAAGGTTATGCCCCTCAAGGCCGACTTCTCGGTTGATCCTGCCGATTATATGGGCATCAATGCTACGGTTTTTCTGGCTAACCCCAACGCACCTACCGGTATGGCGCTGGCTCTGGAGGATATCGAGAAGATCGCGCTGAGCAATCCCGAGAACGTGGTCATCATTGACGAAGCTTACGTGGATTTTGGCGGCAAGAGCGCAATCGAGCTGACCCGGAAGCTGAGCAATCTGCTGGTGGTGCAGACTTTTTCCAAATCCCGATCCCTTGCCGGCGGCAGAATCGGCTTTGTCATAGGCTGCGAGGAGCTTATTGAGGATCTGCGCAAGATCAAGTATTCTTTTAATCCCTACAACGTCGGCGCACTGCCCCAGGCAGCTGCAGAGGCATCTATCCGCGATACGGAGTATTTTGAGGCCTGCCGCAAGAGTGTTATCGATGCCCGTGAGTACACAGTAGAGCAGCTGCTCAAAATGGGACTTGCCGTGCTGCCCTCCTGCGCCAACTTCATCTTTGTCAGCCCCACACGCATTTCGGGTCAGGAGTATTTTGCCGCCCTGCGTGAAAAGGGCATACTGGTGCGCCACTTTTCAGCGCCCAGAGTTTGCGATTTTGTACGTGTTACCATCGGCTCCCGCGAGCAGATGGATGCATATCTCAAAGCTACCCGAGAGATATTGGAGGAGAGACGATGAGAAGAGCCGAGGTTATCCGCAAGACTGCGGAGACAGACATCCGTCTGTGCATAGATATTGACGGCAGCGGAAAAAACAGTATAGCAACAGGCTGCGGTTTTCTTGACCATATGCTTGAGCTGTTTGCCCGCCATGCAAGATTTGATCTTGAGGTAAAAGCCGTGGGCGATATTCACGTAGATTACCACCACACCGCCGAGGATGTTGGTATCGCGTTAGGTCTGGCACTCAAGCAGGCGCTGGGCGAGTGCCGCGGCATCAACCGCTACGGCTCCTTTATGCTGCCCATGGACGAAGCGCTGGTGCTTGTGGCGCTGGACATCAGCGGCAGAAGCCACCTCAGCTGCACCCTTGAGCTCAAAGACAAGGTCGGCGACTTTGACACCGAGCTTGTGCCCGAGTTTTTTGCCGCAGTCTGCCGCAACGCAGGTATCACCCTGCACATCAAGCAGCTTGACGGTCTTAATACACATCATATCATCGAGGCTGCATTCAAAGGCTTTGGCAGAGCACTCAACATTGCCACCGCCGTATCGGAGGCGTGGAAGGGCGAAGTCCCCTCCACGAAGGGCGTATTATGATAGCTGTAATCGATTACGGAGTGGGAAATCTGTTTTCCCTGTGCGCCTCTCTCAAAAAAATCGGCGCAGACGCCATCGTCACCCGCGACCTTGAAGTGATAAAAAAAGCCGACAAAATAATCCTGCCCGGCGTCGGCGCATTCGGTGATGCTATGGACAAGCTGCTTGAGACCGGACTTGTACCCCATCTGCTGGCGCTGGCAGCGGAGGGCAAGCCTTTTATGGGTATTTGTCTTGGTATGCAGCTGCTGTTTGAGCGCTCCTTCGAGTTTGGCGAAAAGCAGGGCCTCGGCCTTATCAAAGGCAGCGTATGTGACCTGAGCGCCGATATTCCCCAGAGCCTCAAAGTTCCCCACATGGGCTGGAACGCGCTGGACATCAGAAACCCCTCGGAGCCCCTTCTCAAGTACGTCAAGCAGGGCGAGTGCGTGTACTATGTCCACTCCTTCTATGCCAAAGACTGCGAGGAGAGCATCATGGCAGGCTCGGAGTACCACGTGTTCGTACCCGGTGTGGTAAGATGCGGCAACGTATGCGGCACGCAGTTCCACCCCGAAAAGAGCGGCGAGACCGGGCTTAATATTCTGAGAGCATTTGCGGAGGCATAAATGAAGATATATCCTGCAATAGACCTGCGCGGCGGCAATGTGGTCAGGCTGGTGCGCGGAGATTATGACCGAATGAGCGTGTACGGCAGCAATCCCGGTGACACCGCTCTGTGGCTGCGCGATCAGGGCGCACGGCAGCTGCACGTAGTTGACCTTGACGGCGCTTTGGAGGGTCAGGCTGTCAATATCGAGGCGGTCAAAGCCATCGTACAGAGCGGTCTGTTCGTTGAGTTGGGCGGCGGCATCCGCAACCGTGAGCGCATCGAGCAGTATTTGGAAGCAGGCGTCAAGCGCCTTATATTGGGCACACGCGCCGCAAGAGACTTCTCCTTTGTTGAGGAGACTGTGGCGGATTACGGCGATGCTATCGCCGTCGGCGTTGACGCAAGCGACGGCAAGGTTGCCATCGGCGGCTGGAAAGAGATAACCGACACCGATTCCATGGAGTTCTGCAAGAAGCTTGAGCAGGCAGGTGTCAAGACTGTCATCTACACCGATATTTCCCGCGACGGCGAGCTCAAGGGCACCAACCTGCCCGCCTACGAGCGTCTGAGCAGCCTCAGCCTCAATATTATCGCATCGGGCGGCATATCCTTTGAGAGCGAGATCGCGACCCTGCGCGATATGGGTATTTACGGCGCTATAGTAGGCAAAGCCATCTACGAAAAAAAGCTCGATCTCAAGCGTGTGATCGAGATAGCGGGGGACAAATAAATGATAACAAAACGAATCATACCCTGCCTTGACGTCCGTGACGGCATGGTAGTCAAGGGCAAAAACTTCCTCGGCATCCGTGAGATAGCCGATCCCGTGGAGCTTGCACGTTTTTATAATCAGAGCGGCGCTGATGAGCTGGTTTTTTATGATATTACCGCATCGGCAGAGGGCAGAGGTCTGTTTACCGACGTGCTGGAGCGCGTCGCAGGTGAGGTGTTCATCCCCCTGACCGTAGGCGGCAGCATCAATACCCTCGCTGACTTTGATCGTGTGCTCAAGTGCGGCGCAGACAAGGTCAGCGTCAACTCGGGCGCAATCAGAAACCCCAACCTGATCACCGAGGGCGCCAAGCGCTACGGCAGTCAGTGCGTGGTGCTGAGCATGGACGTCAAGCGCGTGGACGGTACCTTCCGTCTGTTTGCCAAGGGCGGCAGAGAGGACACCGGCATTGACGCAATTGAGTGGGCACGCCGCGGCATTGAGCTGGGCGCAGGTGAGCTGGTGGTCAACTCTATCGACACCGACGGCGTCCGCGGCGGCTTTGACATCGAGCTGCTTGGGAAGATC
>JAFYMQ010000032.1 GCA_017556565.1 Clostridia bacterium
AAAGCTGCGCCCTCCCAGACCTGACCTTCGTTGCACTCGCCGTCGCCCAGAATCAGGTAGGTGTAAGCGTCCTTCTTCTGGGTCTTGTTGCCCAGAGCAACACCGCAAGCGGTGGAGATGCCCTGACCGAGGCTGCCGGTGGTCATATCAACACCGGGTGTCTTGGTGCCGTCGCAGTGAGAGGGGAGAATGGTGCCGCCCTGATTGAGGGTGAGCAGAACTTCTTTGGGGAAGAAGCCCAGAAGTGCCAGTGTAGCATAAATAACGGGACCTGCGTGACCCTTGGAAACGATGAGACGGTCGCGGTCTTCCCACTTGGGGTTCTTGGGATCGATGCGCATTTCCTTGCCATAAAGAACGGCAAGAAGTTCAACGATGCTCATTGCGCCGCCGACGTGGCCAAAGCCCAGGTGAGCAAGTTCGCGGAGAGTTTCAACTCTGATCTCCTCCGCAAATACGCGGAGCTGCTTGTTTTTTTCCATTGTTGCACCTGCCTGTATGTTATTTTTTGTGAGTAAAGTCCGTACGTATTCATAATAGCACTTTTTGTCCCCGCGGTCAAGAAAAACACAAGCATAAACAAGCCTGAGACGGCAGAGAGGAAACCGTCTCAGGCTTGTTTGGGGAGGAAGAAGAAATATGTTTAGTTGTTGCCTGTCACGCCTGCAAAAAACTCGTGCTCAAATACCGTATCAAAGCTCAGCCACTTGACATCAGGCGTGTCAAACTGCTCTTTAAGCACGCTGTACAAGGCATCTTTACTGCTCTCGCCGGTATACAGAACGTACTCTCCGTCCACCACGGTATAGTACAGACGGTATACGGGGTTGGGTGAGTCTTTTGAGGGTGGGGTCTCGTAGCCCAATTCAATGGTATACTCACCTTTTGAGGGGGCAAACCGCTTGACATAATGATGCAGCAAACGCACGCCGCCCCAGTTGGTTTCTTCTTCGTAATATCCGTTCACTTTCAGCCATTCGCAGTCAAGAGAGTCTATGTAGAGGTTGCCGTTGTCGTAATAAAGCACAATATGATAGGTGTCTGAAGTGTCAAACCCCAAAAGCAGCTCAAGCACCCCATCCGAGCCAAAATCGGCAAAAGCAAATCGGCTGTACTGCCTGGCCGTACTATGGTAAGTGATGTTATTATGGTTGGATTTGGACATAGCACCGCGTGCGCCTGTCAGCCACTCATAATACGCCTGCATCGCCTGAGTGTTCAGAGCATCGGTGTCAACGGGTATATCCTCGTCTTGGGTGGGCGGAGCGACGGGGGTAGTAACACCGTCAACTCTGAGCACCTTTTTAAGAGTTTCGTCGTTAAAATTATGCCGATAGGCACCCGGCTCGTTCTCAAGGAAGGAATAGTAGGTATATTTGTCCACCTCTACCGTTTCGGCGGGGACGAGCTTGCCGTTTTCGTATGCGGCGTGGATATAGTAGCGATCCTTGTATATCTCACGGTCAAGACTGTAGGAGCGGATAGTCCACTCCCTGTACCCGTCGGGGCCTAAGAATATCATATAATCGCTGCCCGCCGAGCCGCCGCTGCCGGTGGTTATACCGTTGTAGGATGCGCCGCCCACCATGGTTCTGTAGGAGTAGTTACTGGCGTACAGCTGACCGTCCATACAGTACAGCACGGTATAATAATAATATCCACTATCGTCAAGAACCATCTCCAAAACACCGTCAGAGCCAAAATCCACAAGGCTGAAAGTCTTGGGACAATTTGTGCCGTATCTGGTTATGCTGTCAAACATCACCTGCTCACCGTACTCCAGCGCCGTGCATGCACCGCTTATAAAGTCGTAGTATATCTGCAAAACTTCACGGTTGGCATCGATCGTGGCTTCATCGGGAAGCGGGTCTGCGGTGCTCTTGACAGCCAGCGGCTTGTATCTGCTCTCGTTGTCATAATATACGGGGTAGGTCTGCTCGGTCATAAAGCCGTCATACTCGGCTTGCGTTATCTCGCGGGAGTCTGCGTGAGAATAATAGGTAGTCTTGTTTGCCGAGTCGGTAGCAACAGATATGATCGGCTGACGCGCACAGCCGTTCTGGGCAGAAAAGGTCAGCCTGTCCACACCGCCGCTAGAGTTTTTGCACAGACCGTCGTATGTCAGCAGCTGCAGCTCGTTGCAGTCGATATAAGAAACGTATACCTCGCCGTTTTCATAAAAAACCACCAAAACAGGCTCGGTGCTTGCTTTGGGCACAATAACCATCTCAAAAACGCCGTCAAGACCGAAATCCACAAGCGCGGTATAGTCGATATCGTATCTTCTCAGGCGCTCCAACTCATAAAAACTGCCCTTTTCGCCCGTTTCAAGCTCGATTGCGTACCATGTATCGCCGAGGAAGCGGCTGTACCGCTTGAGAGTATCGCGGTTGGCTTGTTTTTCATCATCGGTCGGCTCTTTTTTTGCAAATGCGAGGTCACGGTTGATAATGGGATTGGGAACATCGTCGCTTGTCGTGGTAAATGCATCCGTCAGCCACGCAGAAGTAAGCTCCCTGCGCTTCATATCGGGGAGACCGTCGAGAGGTGCAACAAATGCATCATACTCGCTCTTTGAGACCTGTCGGGGGTCTTGAGACACGAACTGTCCGTCCTTAAAATCTGCGTGTATAAAATAATACTGCTCGCCCTTGCCCGTATCTTCTTTGACCGAAGCGAGGGTTTGACTTGTCCTTCCGTCGCGGGAGTTGAACTGTACCAGCTCATAGCTTTCGGTATCCCCCTCAATGGTGCGGCAGATGCCGTTATACTTGAGGCTGAGCATTCTGCTGGAACTCACGCCGATGGTATACAGCTTGTCACCCTCACAGAACAGTACCTGACAGCTGCCGGTCGAATAGTATAATACCAGCTCAAGCTTGCCGTCAAGCCCGAAATCCACTACGGAAAAATGACCGGTATGGCCGCCGCGCTGAAGCTTGGCATAGGTGATCTCCTGATTAGTCTGCAGGTTACAGGCAGTTGCGGTGCTGTAATAATCCAAAAAAGCAGAATACAAAGAGAGTATACTCTTGTTCTCTGCCTTGACCATTGCCGAAGCTGCGGCAGGAATATCAAGAGTATAGCCGGTGTAGGTCTTGTTGGGGTCATCGGGAATGGGCGTGTAGACCGGTGTATCATCACCGCTGCCGCTCTGTTCCTTATTATCATCTCCCGTGGTGTCGGGCGGGGTGCTATCGCCGCCAATGTCGGGCGGAGTATCTGTATTATTATTGTCGGCGGTGGTGTCTTTGCCGCAGGCGGCGCAGAACATCAGCAGACACATGGCGATAGCTAACAGAATGTGCAGGCGGTTTCTCATTTTCTTTGCTCCTTTCGCTTAGGCGGCGGGTGGTTTCTGTATGATTATATTATAAACCCGCTTTTTGCAAAAAGCGATTACAAAATAGTTACAGTTTTGCCCCAAAAGTAACAAAAGGGTTACAAAAATCCCGCTTTTACCCCTCAAAAAGTTACAAATTGTAACCTTTTGGCAAGTCTGCTCTTTTCCGCTTCAAAAAGCAAAATCGGCGGCATCGTGATGATACCGCCGATTTGTATATTCAACTGTGCTCAGCTCAAAAAG
>JAFYMQ010000033.1 GCA_017556565.1 Clostridia bacterium
CCCTATGTGCTTTGCACATAGGGTGTTATTATATTAAAATATTGTAATATTATCTTAACTATGATATTATAAAGAAAATTATCCCATTGCAAGGAGGTATACTATGCCGCAGTTTGTCAAAAAAACCATAGTGATATTACTGTGCCTGATGTTTGTGTTTGCATCTGCTTGCGGTGATACGCAAAGCACGCAGCCTGACAACGCGGCAGATACACCCGACGGCAGCCAAGGCGAAAACACCGCTCCGTCAGGCAACACAGACCCTGCCCAGAGCGGCGGTGAGCCACAGACCGGCGGCAATACCCAGACCGGCGGCAATACCCAGACCGGCGGCAATACCCAGAGCGGCGGCGACTGGCAGGAGACAGCGGTTTTCACCGTCACCATTGATCCTGCCAACGGTGATGCACCCGTTATCGTTGAGGCAGAGCAGGGGAGCGCTGTAGCCAAGCCTGCTGACCCCGTGCGTCAGGGCTATAGCTTTGTCGGCTGGAGCGTAAATGGCAGCGAGTATGATTTTTCGTCCCCCGTCACAGGCGATCTGATGATAACAGCCTTATGGGATGAGCAACTTGCCCCGCCGCCCGAGATAGATGAGATACCCACCTTTGTCAAAATATCCGAGTCCTTTGGCGGAGTGCTCAAGTTCACCCTCAAGACCCGCTCGGGCTGCAGTTATAGCTTTGATTGGTATGTGGACGGCGACAAGGATACTTTGGGCGGTGCGTTTTTGTGCAATACCGATACTCCTTCGGTTTCGCTTCCCACCGATCACGAGATAGGCGAGCATTACTATGTTTATTGTGTTATAAACTGCGTGGACAATATATCGGGTGAACGCACACAGACAGTCTCTCCCGCGGTGGAGATAAAGGTCATCGGCAGCACAGAGGGCAGTAACCCTGCCGATACACCCGTGCCGGATCCCGATGACGACAGCCAATCCGATTCGGACACACAGCCTGTGCCGGAGCAGCCACCCTCCGCAACCGATCAGGGCGGCATTCATGAGGACGTTTCTGATGGCTCGGATATATTAAAGGGCGAGTATTATTCCAAGGGTGTGCAGGCGCTTATTGCCACCGCCGATGCATACGTGCGCCGCAGCAGCTGGGTACAGTACGATGACACCCGTCTGGTCAAGCGCGCCACAGGTATGACTGCCGTCTACCGCGCCCGCAGAGGCATTCAGCCTCCCGAGCTTGCCACCCAGCAGAATACCGTATACACCAACTGTGCGGCGTTTATGAACAGCCTGATATGGGAGACCTTCGGCTATGACATCGTGTCGTGGTACACGGCCGACTTCATAGAGCGCAAAGATATGACCGTGTTCTACTACGACGTCATCGGCAACGAAACCCGGTCCGAGATAGACTCGCTCATCAAGCAGGTCGAGGAGCTTTTGGTGCCCGGCGATATGCTGGTCACACGCCTGCCTGATGAGTCCAACGGCCATATAATTATGTATATCGGCAACGGTAAATACGTGCACAGTACGGGCAGCAATTACAACTACACCAGCGGCGAAGTTTATGAAAAAAACGGCAGTATCCGCTACGATCAGCTAAGTGAGACCTATTTTAATCCCGACTCAAGCCGCTATCTGGCAAAAACCGGCAGATTTGCCGTACTGCGCCCCCTCAATATTATTGACGTACCCATCCCGCAGAAGACCCTCGACCGCATGAACAGTATGAGCGGCATCATAGCCCAAAAAATCACCAGCCATCCTCAGGGCAAGAGTGCCAACCCGGGGGATATTGTGTCCTATACCGTCAGCATTGAAAACGTCGGCAGCGACAAGCAGGCGATAGCCGTCAGAGCAACCCTGCCCGACGGCACGACCTATGTATCGGGCGGTGACAGTGTCAGCGGCAGAACACTCAGCTGGAGCGCTGTACTGCAGCCGGGAGAGATGCTTGAGGTCAGCTATTCGGTCAGGATCAATGCCGATGCACCCCTTGGTCAGACTGTGAGCCACGGCACTACCGTTGTCAACGGGGTAGACCTATATTGTGCCGATACCCTTGTTGCCAATACTCTGACTGCAAGTCAGATGACTGAGATTGATCAGAGCGCCGGAAAACAGGCAGGCTCAAAGTCCACCATGTGCCAGATAATCAACAGTATCTATGCCAACGTCACGGGTCACAAGCTGAGCCTGACCAACGAAAAGTCGTTGTTTGCCCAGCTGTTTTCGTCCATCGGTTCGGGCGAGTATCTGAACATCAACTATAATCCTATGGTCGTGCCCTCTCTGTACGGAGGCTGGTATGTGGACAATTCGGTCTATCACAAAGACCGCATACAGATGCTCAAGCCCTCCATGGTGCAGACCGGTGATATTCTGCTGGTTGCCGAAGGCAGCAGCTGTAGTATCTATCTTGTGCTTGACGGCGGCGAGATGTTGTATATGACGTCAAACGGTGCCAAAATCATGGATGCCGAAAAATCCACCTCAATGATGAGCAGTATTCTTGGCAAACGGGCCTTCTGCATCCTGCGCCCCTCGCTGATATTCTGACAATTTATATTATTAGTACAAAACCGCACCTCAGGGTGCGGTTTTTGCTTGAAAATGGCAGGCATTTGTGGTAAAGTTAATAATATGTAAACGGAGGGGAAAGTATGGCGAAAATTGGCTTTAATAACCAGCTTTATATAGAGAAGCAGACCGAGAGCATCAACAAAGCTATCGGCAAGTTTGGCGGCAAGCTGTACCTTGAGTTTGGCGGCAAGCTTTTTGACGATTACCATGCAGCGCGTGTTCTTCCCGGCTTCAAGCCCGATACCAAGGTGCAGATGCTCAAGAGCATGGCGGACATGGCAGAGATAGTCATCGTCATCAACTCCGGCGATATCGAAAAGAACAAGACCCGCGGCGACCTTGGCATCACTTATGATGCCGACGTGCTGCGCCTTATCGACGCGTTCCGCGGCATCGGTCTGTATGTGGGCAGCGTCGTTATCTCCCAGTTCAGCGGTCAGTCCTCCGCACTGGCATTCAAGCAGAAGCTTGAGCGCCTGGGCATCAAAGTCTATATGCACTATCCCATCGAGGGATACCCCTATAATATCCAGAAGATCGTCAGCCCCGACGGTTTTGGCAAAAACGAGTATATTGAGACCACCCGTCCTTTGGTAGTGGTCACCGCACCCGGCCCCGGCAGCGGTAAG
>JAFYMQ010000034.1 GCA_017556565.1 Clostridia bacterium
CATAATAAGCTCGGTTATTTCTTCGGGCGATTTGGGAATATCCTCGACTATCCATTGTCTGAGCAGCACGCAGGCACCGGATACTATGTATGTGGCGATGAGCCGTACACTGTCCTCATCCAGACTGTCCATGCCTCTTATCCTGTCGCGGTAGCCCCACAGCGAGCGGTGAAACTCACTGAGAAGGGCCGCAAAATCCTCGTCGGTATTGTATCTGAGCAGGATCTTCAGCTTGGCGGAATTGGAATACATGCAGCGGCATACGTTGAGCAGATATTCTCTGGTAGCAGCCGTAAAGTCCGAAGGCTCGCCGCTTTTGTCAAAACTGAAGATATCCTTCTCGATATCAAGCAGAACGTCGCGAGGGGAGGAGTAGTGCTTGTAAAAAGTCGCTCGGTTTATACCGGCATGTCTGCACAGTATGCTCACGTTTATGTGCTCAAGATCTATCTGATCAAGCAGCGCTATCAAAGCATCCTTCAAAAGCCTCTTTGTCAATGTTATCCGCTGGTTCTCGCGCTTCATGCCGCACCTCCGAACATTTTGTAAACTATTAAACATAATCCGTTCAAGTGTTGATTTAACGACAATTATTATTAAACAAACTATTGCAAAATCAACACCTGTATATTATGCTATCATTAAAGGGAGATATTGTCAACCGATGGCAAAAACTGTTTACAATTTTGAACGCAGGGAGGATGCACCATGAAGTTTTTGAGAGAAAAAGGCGGAAGACTGGCAGCATTTTTGTGTGAGGTGCTTATTGGTGTTTTGCTTATTGTTGAACCCGTAAGATTTACATCGGTGGTTATTATCGCGGCAGGCGTGCTTATGTGTACCATGGCAGCGCTGAATATAATCAGATACTTCAAGGCTGACCCCGCCGCAGCCGCCGTGGGAAAAAACCTGTACAGAGGCTTGACCTTTGCGCTTTTCGGACTTTTCTGCATTTTCTTTTCCCGTTGGTTTATAGATACTTTTGCAGTCATAAGCATAGTATACGGTATATGCATACTGCTGGCAGGTCTCAACAAGGTGCAGTGGACGGTTGATGCCCTGCGTCTCAGAACCGGCACGTGGATACCGTATGCCGTGTGCGCCGCGGTGACCGTTGTATGCGCCGTGATCATCCTGTGCAACCCCTTTGGCACTATGCGTGCACTGTGGCTGTTTACCGGCATCTCGCTTATCGCTGAGGCGGTTATGGATATCGTATCCATGTTTATAAAAGGCAAAGAGCAACCTCAGCCCCTGCCCCCCGCAGTTATAACAGAAGGAGCAACTACAAATGAAACTCAAGTTTAAAACCTGCCTGACGGTGGCGTGCAGCATATTTTTGCTGTACCTTGCAATATTCTATTGGCCGTCGGTGTCCGGACTGTTCAAGGGGCTGTACACCGCATCCGTGTCCATCATAGTAGGCGCTGTCATAGCATATATATTGAATATTCTGATGACCTTTTATGAGCGTCACTATTTCCCCAAGACCAAAAAGCCCGCCCTCATCAAGAGCAGGCACCCTGTGTGTATGCTGCTTGCAGTGCTTACCCTTATTGCGGTGGTAGCCATCGTTGTTGCGCTTGTGCTGCCCCAGTTTGTTTCATGTATCGTACTGCTGGTCGAAAAAATCCCCGACACCGTCGGCTACATTGCGCAGAGGCTGGAGGACTGGAACATTCTCACCCCCGACGTGGTCGATTCCATTGTTGCAATAGACTGGAAATCCCGTATGGAGCAGATAATCGGTGTGGTAACAAGCGGTATCGGCAACGTGATGGATATAGCCATCGGCACTCTGTCGTCTGTTATGTCGGTGCTTATCAATACCCTGTTGGCTGTGATTTTTGCCGTGTATATGCTGGCATCAAAAGACAAGCTCAAAGACCAGGCAAACCGCCTGATGAGCTGCTACCTCAAGGACAAACACACCGCAAGCATCAAGTATGTGGCAAACGTCTTTGATCAGTGTTTCCACAGCTATATAGTAGGCCAGTGCACCGAGGCGCTTATACTGGGCGCACTGTGTACGGTGGGTATGCTTCTGCTGCGTATGCCTTATGCAACCATGATAGGCGCGCTTATGGCGTTTACCGCCCTTGTTCCCATTGCGGGTGCGTGGATCGGCGCAGGCGTAGGCGCATTTATGATACTGACCGTCTCACCGATGAAAGCCGTCATATTCCTGCTGTTCATTCTTATTCTTCAGCAGATAGAGGGCAATCTGATTTATCCCAAAGTCGTAGGCTCGTCCATTGGTCTGCCCGGCTTCTGGGTGCTGGTCGCGGTCACAATAGGCGGCGGTATATGGGGCGTTCCCGGTATGATCTTCGGTGTGCCTCTGTCGGCTACCTTGTACAGACTTATAGGCAACAACGTCAGGAAAAAAGAAAACGTCTCAGCACAGGGCGTGCAGGAGGGTTAAAAATACATGCAAGACAACGATCACCTCAAAAAAATCATAACTCTTCCCAATATTCTGTCACTTGTGCGGCTGCTGCTCATACCCGTGTTCTGCGTGGTGTACGTGTCTATGGAAGAATACAAACCGGCTGCCGCAATACTCCTGCTGTCGGGCTTGACTGATGTGGTCGACGGATTTGTGGCACGCAGATTCAATATGGTCAGCGACCTTGGCAAAGTTTTAGACCCCGCCGCCGACAAACTCACCCAGCTTGCGGTACTCGCTTGTCTGATCAGCCGCTTTAAGCGTATGAGCCTGCCCTGCATTATGCTTGCGGTAAAAGAGCTGCTCAGCGGCATCGCAGCCCTGCTTGCGGTAAAAAAGACCAAGGTAGTCCTCTCGGCAGAATGGCACGGCAAGCTGACCACCATGCTGCTTTACACCATGATGGTGACCCACATACTGTGGTACGATATCCCCACGGTCGTGTCGGACGTGATGATCAGTCTGTGCGTGAGCGCCATGCTGCTGTCGTTTGTACTGTACACGGTGCGCAATATCAAAATGATCCGCGGCAAATACTCGGGCTGACCCCTGATAACAAAATCAAACCTCCGTCAATAAATGGAGGGGACGTAAAACAGTTGCAGTCACGGCAGATGTTTCTGTCGTGACTGTTCTTGTATAGCTCATATTGATATGATATAATATATCTAACAATTAGACAAATTTGAATTTGGAAAAGGAGTGTGAGCGCATGAATTGGTGGAACATTTCGTTCTTTGGCATAATTCCTATTCTCTCAGTAACTATCGTTTTCTTTATAAAGAGAAAATTGCTGTGGATATCTCCACTAATTTCAACTGCGTTAGGTATCGCTGTCAGCGTACTCAAAATGCCTACTATCGTTAGTTATGGAGAGCACAGAGCAATGTTCTTTATACTAATGGTTCCTGGACAAATTGTAATCGGTATTATGCTGACGGTAATTGCCTATGTCGTGGCACATTTATTGAAGCAAAGAGAGAAATAATCAAGTTCCAATATGTCGAATAGATATAAGAGCGCACTTCTATACACCGTTCGGTGCAGTGCGTTTGGTGCGATTTTGTACCGCACCAAAGCCTCCCCATGTGTAAGGGGCTCGATAGGGGCGGAGGGGTTGTCAATCCCTCAGTCAGCTTCGCTGACAGCTTCCTTTACACAAGCCGGGGAGCCTTTCTAAGCACAATACACAACGCAAAAACCGACCTATGATCGTAACCATAGGTCGGTTTAACCGTTTTATGAACTCCGTCAGTAAATCTGACGGAGGTTTTTTGCTTTTTATATCAGGCCAAAATGCCGCGCGATCTTGTCGCAGACCTCGGCGCGGGTGTCCAGCCCGTTATCTTCGCGCACAACGGTAAAAAATCCGCTGCTCAGGTATTCATCATAGTGCTTGCGGCTGTTTATCAGCATGAGCCCCTGCCGATAATTTTCCATTACGGCATCTTTGTCGGGGCAGCTTTCTATAACGCTGAGCAAAAACCGCTTTTCGGGATCAGCGCGGTCAAAGAACCTGTCCACGCTCATAGACTGTGGCGAGAGCATAACGGCAACGTGGTCAGGGTCTGCAATCTGCCTGAGTATATCCGGAGGTATATTGGTGTCAACTATGACCTTTTTGTCACGGGCGAGACTTATTATCTCAGCTATCTCAAAACCTGCCGCCTCTCTGCCGGTCGCGTATATCCAACGCTCGTATTCCTCGGGCGAGCGGGTGACAAAATCCTTCCAGTCGGTGAGATTTCTTATATAACACAGATCGGGCTGCAGCTCTTCGTTTGCCACAATATCGGATACCTCACTAAAATAATTCTCTCCGCACAGAACCATTCCGTATCTTTCGGCGAGCATTTTTGCCGTGGTGGATTTGCCGGCATAAGCCGTTCCGGTGATAAAATACGCGTTTTTCAAGTAGTGGCGCAGTATGTTGTTTTCTATATTCAAGCCGTATCACCTCATTGGTATTATAACATATCCGCCGCCTGTCCGCAATCTGAGATACACCTTTGGCGGCGCGGCTTAATATACTGTGTTGTAAGACTTTATATTATGGAGGATATAATGTTGACCGTCATAAAGTTTGGCGGCAGTTCACTTGCAACTGCCGAAAAAATATACAACGCCGCTGCCATAGCCTGGGATCACAAAAAACAGGGCAAAGACGTGGTCATGGTAGTATCGGCAAGAGGAAAAAGCACCGATGAACTTCTGCTGCAGGCATCCCGGATAGTCAGAGAGCCTGATACACGGGAACTTGACGTGCTGCTCAGTACGGGTGAGCAGGTGAGTATGTCGCTGGTCGCCATGCAGCTTATCTCGATGGGCGTGCCCGCCGTATCTCTGTGCGGCTGGCAGGCAGGAATACTGACCGAGGACAAACACAACTCCTCCCGCATAATCAGTATACATACCGAGCGGATACTTGAGGAGCTAAGAAGCGGCAGGATCGTTGTCGTGGCAGGTTTTCAGGGTGTGGACAGCAGGGGAGACATCACCACCATCGGCAGAGGCGGCTCTGATACCAGCGCCGTGGCGCTTGCAGCCGCGCTGGGTGCCGACGAGTGTTTGATTTACACCGATGTGGACGGTGTGTATTCGGCAGATCCCAATATGGCAGAAGGGGCACTCAGACACACAACCCTCGGCTATGACCAGATGCTGGAAATGGCATCCTTGGGCGCAGGTGTACTGCATAACAGATCGGTAGAACTGGCAAAATCAAAGGGTGTCAAGCTTTCGGTCTTGTCAAGCTTGAGTAGCAGCGGCGGCACCGAAATTGCCCCTCAGCCCATGGAGGGCAGCCGCGTAAGCGGTGTTATCTGCGACAAAAAGACCGCCCTGCTCGAGATGTTCTCGCAGGGTATCGGTGATCTGCCTGATGTGCTGCAGCTGCTGGCACAGAGCGGTATAGGCGCGGATATGATAATATCACACACCGGCAGAACAGGACTGACCGTGCCTCAAAACCGTGCAAAAGACGCTCTCAGGCTGCTGCTTGACAATGCCGACAGACTGGGTCTGTCATCGGTCTGCGCTGATACCAACGTTGCAAAGCTGTCTTTGGTAGGCTGCGGTCTGTGTTCGGATGCATGTGTTGCTGCACGGATGCTGGGCGCGCTGAAAGAGCAGGGCATACACATCCGCAGTATGGTTGCCGCCGAGATCAAAATCTCGGTGCTCATCCCGTATGCCGATGCAGAGCAGGGCGTCAGGGGGGTGCACCGCGAGTTTTTCGGCAAATAAAAATCGGCAGGCAATTTGCCTGCCGAAGTCCGCTTTTTTATCTCAGTGCGGGATATTCGCCCTGCTCGTGCATCTTGCTCAGAGCGGCGCTCAATACCTCTGCATCGCTGCCGTAGGTCACACCGTACCAGCGTGAGGTGGTCTTGCACATCTCAACGCTCAGCTTGCCTGCGTGTATCATGTCGTCCACGAATGCAGGGAGGTAGTATTCTTTCTTCAGCTCTCCGCTGTATTGGTGCAGCCATGCGGTAAAATGCTCCTGCATCAGGCCCATAAGCGAGGGGGCAAATCCCCATACGTTCATGGATACGGTAGTATCGGTGGGGATAGAGACTTTGCCGCCGTTTTCGTCGGTGTATACCGCGGTGTCACCCTGGAGGGTTATATCGGTGCGTTCGGTTACCTTTGCCAGCTTGCCGTTTTTTACCTCACACACGCCGCGGGAGACCGAGCCGTTTTCGCTTGCGGTGCCGCCCAGTGCAAATCCCACCATGCAGCCGCCGTTGTCGGTACATTTTTGGGACAAAAACTTGCCCAATGTCACAATGGTATCTCTGCCAAAAAAGTCGTCCGCACCGACTATGCCGAAGGGCGCATCAATATGCTCGCGGGCGGCGTAGACGGCGTGACCTGTGCCCCAGGGCTTGACGCGGTCGGGCAGGGGAGAGAAGGGCATGGGCAGATCGTCAAGAGACTGATATGCATACTCTATCTCAAGCTTGCCTGCGTACAGATTGCCGCTGATAATGCGCTCAAAATCCTCGCGCATCTCCTGCTTGATAACAAACACGATCTTGCCAAAACCCGCCACGTACGCATCGTACAGGGTATAGTCAACTATTATCTCGCCGTCAGGGCCAAAGGGTCTGATCTGCTTGAGTCCGCCGAACCGCGACCCCATACCTGCGGCCATAACTACCAGTGTAGGTTTCATACTTTATCACTCCCGAAACTTGCTATATATCCATTATACTATACAGCAGCCAAAGGAGCAATACGCCAACGCAGATTTAAGCCTATGTCAGGACTTTTTATTGAGCCCGTGCATAAACCCGCTGACATCGGCAGTATAAACCGCGCCGCCGATGACCTTGCCCTTGTAGACCAGCAGATCGCAGAGCACATCCTGAGCATCCTTGTAGTCTTTGATGCCGATAGTGTACAGGGTGACCTTTTTGCCCTTGTATTTCTCAAGATCAAAGCCGCTGTCCTTTTGCAGCTGGTTGTACTTGGTATAAACCTCGTCAAACTCTGAGGGGATAACCACCTGTTTTTCCTGATAGCGCTCTTCGTCAAGAGTGTAGCCCAGAGACTGAACGTACTGCAGCATTTCTTCCTTCTCGCTGAGTTTGACGGTTGTTTGCGCATCGTCCTTTTTGGTGCACGAAACCAGCGTGATAACAAGCCCCACAATAATAAGAACGACCGCTGTGAGAATACCAAATGTTTTCTTGTTTAACTTAAATGTGTAAATATTCATACAAACACCTCCGCACTCAATACTATGATGCAAAGGGCAGGAATATAACAAAAAACCTGCAGAGCAAACGCTCTGCAGGTTTGATATTTGTGTGTCAGTGAGACTTGACCGATCAATCTTCGTCTTCGAAGTTTGCGTGCTCGGCAATGATCTTCTCCTGCTCGACGGGAGGAACTTCCTCGTAGCGCTCGAACTTGACGGAGAAGGAGCCTCTGCCCTGAGTCATGGAGCGGAGAGTGATAGCGTAGTCGCTGGTCTCGCTCATGGGGATCTCAGCCTCGATCATCTGGATGCCGTCGCCCTGAGGAGTCATGCCCATAACACGGCCGCGGCGCTTGTTCAGATCGCCGATGATGTCGCCCATGTAGTTGTCGGGGATAAAGACCTTCAGGCTGCCAACAGGCTCCAGAACGACGGGGTTAGCCTTGGGGATACCGGCCTTGAATGCCAGACGAGCTGCCATCTTGAAGGACAGTTCGTTGGAGTCAACGTCGTGGTACTTACCGTCCATAAGTGTAGCCTTGAGGCCAACCATGGGGAAGCCTGCCAGAACGCCGTGCTCCATAGCTTCGCGGATACCCTTTTCAACAGCGGGATGGAAGTTCTTGGGAACGCTGCCGCCGAAGATCTGCTCCTCGAAGATAAACTCTTCGCCCTCGATAGGCTCAAAGTTCATCTTAACGTTACCGTACTGACCGTGGCCACCAGACTGCTTCTTGTGGTTACCTTCGACCATCTCGACTTTTTTGCGGATCTTCTCGCGGTATGCAACCTTGGGCTCGCTGAGCTCGACCTCAACGCCAAACTTGTTCTTCAGCTTGGAGCAGAGCAGGTCGATGTGAATATCACCGGCGCCGGAGATGACCATCTGCTTGGTCTCGGCATTGTTGACAACAGAGAATGCGGGGTCTTCGTCACGCAGACGGTTGAGGCCAGCTGCGATCTTTTCTTCGCCGCCCTTGACCTTGGAGGAGATAGCACGGCTGTAGCAGGGCTCGTTGAACTCGATACCGGTCAGAGCCAGATCGATGCCGGGTGCGCACAGGGTATCACCGGTCATGGTGTCGCCCAGCTTGGAAACTGCACCGATGTCACCGCAGGAAACCTCGGTAACTTCCTTGTTCTTTCTGCCCTTGACGATGTAGATGTGGCCCATCTTTTCGCTGGAGCCGGTACGGGTGTTGATCAGCTGCATATCAGCGGTGACCTTACCGGAAATGACCTTGAAG
>JAFYMQ010000035.1 GCA_017556565.1 Clostridia bacterium
CCTCTACGCCGATATCGCGGGTCCAGATATCCCATGCCTCGTCATCGTCCTCATAGACAGAAACATAGAGCTTGTCAACGGGCAGCTTGATGACCTGGGTAATGAACTCCCATGCCCATGCTGTAGCTTCTTTCTTGAAATAATCGCCAAAGGAGAAGTTGCCCAGCATCTCAAAATATGTGCCGTGGCGGGCATCCTTGCCGACGCTCTCGATGTCGGGGGTACGGATGCACTTCTGGCAGGTGGTTGCTCTGGGTGCGGGGGGCTCGATCTCACGCATAAAGTAGGGCTTGAGAGGTGCCATACCGGAGTTGATCAGCAGCAGCGAGCTGTCGTTCTTGGGGACCAGGGGTGCGCTGTCCATACGGTAATGACCCTTTTCCTCAAAAAACTTGAGGAACATTTCACGCAGGGTATTCAGGGAATGTTTTTCCATTTTTCTTTACCTCTTTATAGTTAATTTTTATTATATTTCTTTCTCATTTCGGCAACGGCGGCGTTATGCTCTTCCACCGTTTTGCTGAATACGTGACCGCCCGTTTCGGGGTCTGCAACGTAGTAGTAATACTCGTTCTGCTCGGGGGATATTGCAGCAAGCAGAGCATTGAGACCGGGGTTGCATATTGCCGTGGGGGGCAGGCCTTCGTACATATAGGTGTTGTATGGTGAGTCTATGAGCAGATCTTCTGCGGTCAGGTTTTCTTTGTGACCGGTGACGTACAGCAGGGTTGCGTCTATCTGCAGCATGGGGAATCGGTCGGGGGCATTGAGACGGTTGTAGATAACGCCCGCTATCATGGTACGCTCGGACTCCCACATAGCCTCACGCTCTATAAGCGATGCAAGCACCACTATCTCGGCTATAGTCTTGCCGTTCTTTTCGGTCAGGTTGCGCATAGCTTTGGTGTAGCGTTTTTCAAAGTTGTTGAGCATCTTGTTGACGACGCTGACCGTATTTTCGTCCTCATAGAACTCATAGGTATCGGGGAACAGATATCCCTCAAGCCGATTTTCGGTCATGGGCACATCCTCGAGCACCTTGTGGGAAAAGTCGTAGGTGTTGGCAGTCTCGATAAACTCGGATGCAAGACAGACTTTGTTCTGCTCCATAAGCTCGGCGATCTGCTTCATGGTGTAGCCCTCGGGGATGGTGACTTTTACGATGTTGCGCGCCTTTTTGCCTCTGAGGGTATCGATTATCTGACCGTAGTCCATGGTACTGTTAAGCTCGTACTCGCCCGACTTGAAGCTCTGGACATCCTTGAGCACGGTGAACACTCTGAACACCGGTGCGTACTGTATAATGCCGTTTTCCTCAAGCATATCCGACATTTCCTGACTTGTGACCTCATAGTCCAGCTTGAGGGTGACTATATTCTCCTGTTTGACCAGTGCAAACACGTCGTTGACTACGGTTACGACCACGGCACTGATCGCCAGCGCGATGCCGACGATAAGCAGCACGTATGCAATAGATTTGAGCAGGCCCGTTGTTGCCGACATAAAAGCAAAGCCTGTATGGTTCATGCGCCTTTTTTTTGCCATTTGCTCCTCCCTTGATCAGTAGCAAGCACGGATAATAAACATAATGACCAGTACCCAAAGTCCCGGTGAACAGACGGTTTCAAGCAGTTCTGATTTGGAAAACACCGGATTGAGTCTTTTGATCTTGCCCTTTTCCACTAATTTTTCCAGTGAGTTCATGGACACCGCAACAAAAATGCAGAAAAGCGCGGCTGCAATAAGCAGGAAATAGGGCCACAGCCCCAAGGTCTCGTAGGCTTTTGTGGTGTAGCCTATGACCATATTGAACACGTTGTTGATAAGATGAGCTATCACAGCAGGCCATACAGAGCCTATTGCATAGACCATATATCCGTAGATAAGTCCGGCGGCAAAGGGGCCTGCAAAGTTTCGCAGATCACCGTGGCACAGAGCAAAGCACAGTGCCGAGATAATAATGGCGGTAATGTCGCCGCCGCGGCTGAGTGCACGCATAAGCACACCGCGGAAGAAGAGTTCTTCGAACACCGCAGGCAGCACTGCCGCCGCGATCATAAGCACTATTGAGGATGATTCAAGCTGGGGAAGATAGCTGACCGACTGATAATAGGATGCCCCGCTTATGCGTGCAATAAAACAGTTGATCAAAAATGCCATCAATGCAGCCACAACCGATATAAGCAGAGTAAAGCCCATATACCGTCTGTGAGGCAGACCTATGCGGGGCAGCACGTTGACATTGAACAGTCTGCCAACAAATACCATAGCAACGGAAGGCACCAGAAACGGCAGTATCTGCCACAGAATAAAGGCCGCAGCACTCACTCCCCCGCCCTTGAGCGCAAGCTGCTCAAGCAGCATCATAGCGCCCATACAGAGAGGGGGCATAAAACCCGATATAAGTGTGAATCTGTTAACCTTCATTTATACAGCTCCGTAAAAAGTGAGATTTAGGTTTGCGGGATTTCAGTTGTAGTACAAATTGAGATAGTATCCGTCTGCAGCGCATACCAGCGCCTGCGCTCTGTCCGACAGCGGCTTTAAGCAGCCGATCGCCTCACCGCCGTCACGGGTGACGGTAAGCATTTGGGCATGAGTTTTGCCCTCCACGTGTGCGACTTGAGCAACCAAAGCATCTGCACTCTCTCCGCAGGCTTCCGCAGCAAAGACCATGCCGCCTCGGGTGTCATAAAAACAGTAGCTTGTCAGCCTGCCGCCCGTGAATCTGCCCACGGCCTTGTATGCATCCATCTGCGCACGCCATCTGTCTGTATCACGCAGATCAAACAGCATACCGTCCGTGCTCTGTCTGTATACCCTGTCAAGCTCGGAGATGTGGGATATATCAAGCGCGACTGTCTCGCAGTTGCCGACTGCGGGGGTGATATCGTGATGCGCAACTTTGAATACCGGCTGATAGCCAAAGCGGCTGTAGAAGTCTGTCAGCGAGCTTTTTTGCACGATCAGGGCAGAAAAGTCCAGCCCCTGCGCCCTTGCCTCGTCGAAAGAAGCCTTGAGCAGCGCACCTGCGCAGCCTTTGCCCTCAAAATCAGGGTGGGTGCCTACCGCGAATATATAGCAGCCGCGTATTTTTTCTCCCCTGTGCTCCAGCGCCATAGGAAGCATCTGCAGGGCAGATATTATCCTGCCGCCCTGCCTGATGATCAGGGTGTTTTCGCTCTGCCAGACATTGTCAAAATACCAGCGGGAAAATCCGCTCTCACCGGGAAAGCACGAATCAAAAAGCTCACGCAGCTGCAGCCTGTCCTCAGGCTTTGCGTATTCAGATCGACGGTTTGTATACTCGCTCATTATTATTCAAGTATCATCTTCATAATATCGGCATTGATCTGCTCGGGGGTGCGCAGGACGCCGTTTTCGGTGCAGTTTACACGGTGCCAGCCAAGCTTGTCGCAAACGCTGTTGGCGTTATTCTTGCACCGGATGAGATAATCATGGTCAAGCTCGTGGATATCGCCAGAGTCGCCCTGACGCTTTTTGAGCAGGTCGAAGGTGATCTCGGAGGGGATATCAAGGAAGAACACCTTGGAGGGTGCGGGGATACCAAGTAGGTTGTACTCATAATCAAACATCCAGTTGAGGAAAGAATCCACC
>JAFYMQ010000036.1 GCA_017556565.1 Clostridia bacterium
CCAAATACGGTTCTATCATGGATTATTTTGAGATATTCCTGCACCGTATGATCATGTGCCGCAAGGCAGCGGAAAAACTTGGTTTGCAGTTCAAGCTCATCATCAATGAGCAGCAGCTTATATAAGTGAAAAGGAGACATATATGGATATATTTTCTATTGTGACCCTTATCGGCGGTCTTGCGTTCTTCCTGTACGGTATGAACGAAATGTCCAACGGCCTCAAGAAGCTTGCCGGCGGCAGGCTGGAAAAAACTCTCAGAAAAATGACCGCCACACCCATGATGGGTCTGGTGCTTGGCGCAGGTATTACCATTGCGATACAGTCCTCTTCCGCAATGACTGTTATGCTGGTCGGTCTGGTCAACTCGGGCATTCTCCAGCTGTCCCAGACGGTCGGCGTTATCATGGGCTCCAATATCGGTACCACTCTTACCGCATGGATTTTGTCGCTGAGCGGTATTCAGAGCGATAATATACTGATCAAGTTCCTCAAGCCCTCCAATTTCGCACCCATCTTTGCCCTGATCGGTATTATCCTCATCATGGTTGCAAAGCGCAACCGCAACAAAGATATCGGTAACATTCTGGTCGGCTTTGCCATACTGATGTTCGGTATGAACCTTATGAGCGGCGCTGTCGAGCCTCTGGCTGATATGCCTCAGTTCCAGAGTATGCTCACCGCTTTCAAGAATCCCGTCGTCGGTGTTCTGGTCGGTGCGGCGTTTACCGGTATTATCCAGAGCTCGGCTGCATCGGTCGGTATACTGCAGGCACTTTCGCTGACCGGCGGCATTACCTACGGTATGGCGATACCCATCATTATGGGTCAGAATATCGGTACCTGCGTAACCGCGGTCATCTCCAGCATCGGTGTTAACAAGAACGCAAAGCGCGTCTCAGTCATACATATGAGCTTCAACCTGATCGGTACAGCGGTTTGTCTGATACTGTTCTACGGCGTCGGCGCAATTGTCGAAATGGCGTTTATGAACTCTTCTGTCGATCCCTCGGGTATCGCGCTTGCTCACAGCATATTCAACATCTTTACTACCCTTATCCTGCTGCCTTTCTCCAAGCTGCTTGTCAAGATCGCAGAAAAAGTCATCCCCAACAAGCAGGAAACCGAGACCTACACACTTATCGACGAGCGTCTGTTCAACACCCCTGCGATTGCTGTTTATGAGAGCAATAACATTACTGTCAAGATGTGCAAGATGGCACACGAGTCTATCGAGCTTGGTCTGGATGTTATCGGCAAGTATAACCAGCAGACCGCAGCCAAGATCCTCGAGCTTGAGGACGTCATAGACAACTACGAGGATAAGCTTGGTACATACATGGTCAAGCTGTCCAGCAAGGAGCTTTCGGATGCAGACAGCCGTCAGGTGTCCAAGGTGCTCCACAGTATCGGCGAGTTCGAGCGTCTCAGCGACCACGCAGTCAACCTGCTGGGTGTTGCCGAGGAGATGCACGACAAGAACATCAAGTTCTCCGATGCGGCAAACAAAGAGATCGCAGTTGCAACCGCAGCTATCAAAGAGATCCTCAATATGACCACCCAGGCATTCGAGACCAACGATATCGCTCTGGCATGCAAGGTTGAGCCTCTGGAGCAGGTAATCGACGATCTGCTGGCAGAGATCAAGGCTCGCCACATAACCCGTCTGCAGGCCGGTGCATGTACTATCGAGCTTGGCTTTGTTCTCAGCGATCTGCTGAGCAACTACGAGCGCGTATCCGACCATTGCTCCAACATCGCTGTTGCCATGATCGAGGTTCAGCACGACAGCTTTAAGACCCATGAATATCTGCATGAAGTCAAGAGCAGCAACGACCGTGCATTTAATGAAGATTTCGCATTCTACACCAAAAAATATACCCTGTAAGATCAAAACTGCATAATAACAATAAAAAGTGTGCATTGCTTCGGCAAATGCACACTTTTTTGCAATGATGAGCCATCTTTTTTGATAATTTTCTTGTATATGTCCAATATATTTGGTATAATATTTATCAATAAAAATAAAATATGGAGTTTGTATGAAAAAGAAAAGATGGATCATTTCCGAGCGCAACGATGTCTGCGCTCAGTCTCTTTCTGCGTCTTTGCATATCCCCAGGCTGGCCGCAACAGTGCTGACGGCAAGGGGAATATCCGACACAGACGGGGCAAAAGCCTTTATGGACAGCGGCATATCCAATATCTCCGACCCCTTTCTTTTGCAGGATATGGACAAAGCTATCGCTGTTATTGAGGACTCTATTCAAAAGGGCGAGAGAATCGCAGTTTACGGCGATTATGATGTAGACGGTGTCACCGCTACCTGCATTATGATTCGCTACCTCAAATCCCGCGGCGCTGACTGTACCTACTACATACCTGACCGACTGGGTGAGGGTTACGGTCTCAACCTGCAGGCAATCAAGACCCTGTACGATGACGGCTGCCGTCTGCTTATTACAGTCGACTCGGGTATCACCGCGGTCGAAGAAGCCGACTATGCCGCAGATCTCGGACTCAAGCTTATTATTACCGATCACCATGAGTGCAAAGAGATTCTTCCCGCCGCTTGTGCGGTGGTAAACCCTCGCAGAGAGGGAAGTCAATATCCGTTCAAAGAGCTTGCGGGCGTTGGTGTAGCCTTCAAGCTGATTTGTGCTATGGAAAAGGATACTCCCGTCGAGCAGATGCTTGAGCGTTATGCCGACGTTGTGGCGGTAGGTACTATTGCGGACGTTATGCCCCTCAGGGATGAAAACCGCACTATCGTATCCTACGGCCTCAAAAAGCTGCCTTTTACCAAGAACCTTGGCCTGCGTGCTCTGATGAGCAAGCTTGGTCTGGACAGCAAGCCTATAAATGCCAACTCGGTCAGCTTTGTTATGGCACCCCGTATCAATGCAGCCGGCAGACTGGGTGTTGCATCCAGCGCCGCAAGAATGTTTTTGACCGAGGACTGGAACGAGGCGGCAAGTCTTGCCGAGCACCTTTGCGACCTCAACCGCATCCGCCAGGAGGAAGAAAACGGCATCTTCACCGAGATAACCGACCGCCTCAAGGAGCATCCCGAGCTTACACGCAAGAAGATTCTTGTACTGTGGGGCGAGGATTGGCACAATGGCGTTATCGGCATCGTGTCCTCCCGTCTGTCCGACAGATACGGAATGCCCTGTATCCTCATATCCCTGACCGGCGACAGCGGCAAGGGCTCGGGCAGAAGCATCAAGGGCTTTAACCTCTATGCCGCACTTGAAAAGAACGCCCACTTGCTGGAAAAATACGGCGGACACGAGCTTGCTGTCGGTCTGTCTCTGGACAGAAGCAATCTCGAAGCTCTCCGCGAAGCACTTGAAAATTACGCAGACGAATATTCCGATGCATCCGACACAGCGCCCTATATCAACGTTGACTGCACCGTCTCGCCTCAGGAGCTTACCGTTTCCGAGGTGCAGGGTCTTGGCGTGCTTGAGCCTTTCGGTATGGGCAACGCCCAGCCTGTATTTGCTATGACGGGTATGCGGGTAGAGGAGATAACCCCCATCAGCCACGAGCGTCATATCAAGCTGCTGCTCAGCAAAAACGGCATGTATTTCTATAGCTTTGTTTTCGGTATGGGCATGAAGAGCTGCCCCTTTGTCAAAGACGATCAGCTTGACATCGTATTCTCTGCCGAGATAAACAGCTACCGCGGCAGAAACAGCGTTCAGCTTGTGATCAAAGACCTCAAATGGTCGGAAAAAGAAGAGACCTTCGATGCCGATTCCTATGCCGCATATCTGGCATTCTCGGCACAGCGGGATATAAGCTGCGAAATGGCAGCTCATCTCAGCCCCACCAAAAATGAGCTTGTTGCCGTGTTCAGACACATCAAAGCCAACGCAGACAACGGCACTCTTATGGACGGCGCACGCTCCATTTACCGCAAGATCAGATATGAGTCCAACAACAGTCTCAGTCTGGGCAGATTTTTGGTATGTATGGACGTGTTCTCCGAGTTTTCCATATTTGACTACAGCCTGCTTGATGACGATATTATGATCAATATCCTCAACTATACGGGCAAAGCCGATATAAACGGCTCTGTCGCGCTCAAGAGACTGACAGAACTCAGACAGAGGTAACCTCTATGAACGAAGCTGACATTCTTAAAGCAACAGAAGAAAAAATCGAGCAGATATGCGCGTGTGAAACTCCTGCAAATGCGGAGAACATCAGACGTGCCTATCGTTATGCCCGTTCGCTTCACGAGGGACAGTACCGCAAGAGCGGTGAGCCCTATATCATCCATCCTGTAGAGACCGCCTATATTCTCTCCCAGCTGGGCATGGACCCCGAAGCTATCGAGGCAGGCCTGCTCCACGACTGTATCGAGGACACAAGCGTCACTTACAACGATGTCAAAAAAGAGTTCGGTGATTCTGTTGCCCTGCTCGTAGACGGTGTTACCAAGCTGGGTCACATCGTGTACAGCAGCCGTGAAGAGGAGCAGATGGAGGATCTGCGCAAGATGTTCCTTGCTATGGCAAAGGATATCCGCGTCATTATCATCAAGCTTGCCGACCGCCTGCACAATATGCGTACCAATCAGTACTGGAACCCCCGCAAGCGCAGCGAAAAGGCTCTTGAGACCATGGAGATATATGCGCCTCTGGCACACAGACTGGGTATGCAGACCATCAAGACCGAGCTTGAGGATATATCCCTGCAGATACTCGACCCTGTCGGTTACGGAGAGATAAC
>JAFYMQ010000037.1 GCA_017556565.1 Clostridia bacterium
CTGTACCAATGCCCGCAATAGAGTCTTTTACCGATGCGCCAATTGAGTAAGCTCCCTTTGCCGCATCAAAATCGGCAACTACGTTGACTTTCATTTCCTGACCTTTGCGGATGATCTCGAGTTCAAAATCCTTATCGTTGCCTCTTGACAGTGCACTTGTAAGGGTATTTTTGTCAGTTATATCCTGTCCGTCAACCGAGACGATGACGTCACCGATTTTTAAGCCTGCCGATCTTGCCGGTGATTTTTCAGATGAAAATCCCGTAACCACGGCACCGTCGGCATAGAGTTTTATGCCTGTTGTTCGGCCGCCCGGTATAAGCTTGTCAGGATAATCGGCAGCAAACACATCTACACAAATGAGCATAAACAATACAAAAATCGTCAATGCTATAGACAAACGTCTGATATTGATTTTTGATACGCACATAATATCAAGCCTCCTTTCACCATTTTAGTTTGTGTTGTGTAGGTATATAAAAAACAGATAATTTTCTGCCACAAAATAAAAAGAAAGGCAAGCCATCCTCGGCTTGCCTTTTGCTGTAAAAAATTGTTAAACTGTGATTTTGTGGAAGGTCTTCTTGCCCTTCTTGATGATCAGTGCCTCACCGGCTATAGCATCAGCAGAATAAGTCTGTGCAAAGTCAGTGACCTTTACATCATTTACGGTTACGCCGCCCTGCTGGATAAGTCTGCGGGCCTCGCCCTTGGAGGGTGCAAGCTTGGATGCGACAAGCAGGTCAATGATGGTGATCTGACCATCTGTAAAAGCTGCTGCATCAAGAGTGGTGGTGGGCATATTCTCATCGGATGCGCCCGCACCGAACAGAGCCTTGCTTGCCTGCAGAGCCTTGTCCGCCTCTTCTGTGCCGTGGACCATGGATGTGATCTCGTATGCCAGACGCTCCTTGACTGCGTTGAGCTCGCTGCCTTCTTTCTTTTCGAACTCAGCGATCTCCTCAAGAGGAATGAAGGTGAGCAGCTTCATGCACTTGATAACGTCTGCATCGTCGATATTACGCCAGTACTGGAAGAAATCGAAGGGAGAGGTCTTGTTGGGATCGAGCCATACAGCGCCCTTCTCGGTCTTGCCCATCTTCTTACCCTCAGATGTGGTGAGCAGAGTAAAGGTCATACCGTAAGCAGGCTTCTTGTCAACGCGGCGGATAAGATCTGCGCCGTTGATGATGTTGGACCACTGATCGTCGCCGCCCAGCTCAAGGATACAGCCGTAATTGTGGTTGAGATAGTAGAAGTCGTAGCTCTGCATGAGCATGTAGTTGAACTCAAGGAAGGACAGACCCTTCTCAAGTCTGGTCTTGAAGCACTCAGCAGTCAGCATACGGTTGACAGAGAAATGTACGCCAACTTCGCGGAGGAAGTCGATATAGTTGAGCTTTAAGAGCCAATCTGCGTTGTTGAGCATCATAGCCTTGTCCTCGCCAAACTCAACCAGACGGCGCATCTGAACCTTGAAGCACTCGGCATTGTGTGCGATGTCTTCTTTGGTCAGCATCTTGCGCATATCGGTCTTACCGGTGGGGTCACCAACCATGGTTGTGCCTCCGCCAAGCAGAGCGATAGGTCTGTGGCCTGCCTTCTGGAATCTGGACATAACTACCAGCTGCAGGAAATGACCGACGTGCAGGCTGTCTGCGGTGGGGTCAAAGCCTATATAAAATGTGATCTTCTGATTGTCAAGCAAATCGCGGATCTCATCCTCGTGGGTCATCTGAGCGATAAGACCACGGGCTTTAAGTTCTTCAAAAAGTGTCATTATAGATATACCTCCAATTATATTTCGTATTCTTTTTCTGCCTGCAGGAGCATCTGCTCTGCACCAGCAATCGTGGCATCGGTAATATGTTCACCACCGATAAGTCTGCACAGATCCTCTATCCTGCCTGCCCTGTCAAGCTTCTCAACACTTGTCTGGGTTCTTGCGCCTACAGTAGACTTGCTTATTCTGTACTGGTGTGCGGCGGCGCATGCTATCTGAGGCAAATGAGTAACACAAAGCACCTGACGGCTGTTTGCGATAGACCTGAGCATATGTGCAACACGGCTGGCGGCTTTGCCGCTGACGCCGGTGTCGATCTCGTCAAAGATCGCAGTTGCATTGTCTGTGGCACCAAGTACGTTCTTGAAGGAGAGCATTATTCTGGACAGCTCACCGCCCGATGCAACTTTTGAGAGAGGTTTGGGATCCTCGCCTCTGTTGGCGGACAGTAAAAACCGTACTGTATCTGTGCCTTTTTTGCCAAACTTGGTTTTTTGCTCGGATATGGGATCGATCTCTATACAGAATCTTGCATTCGGCATACTCAAAAATGCAAGGCTCTTTTCAATATTCTCGGACAGCTCCCCTGCAGCTTTTTCGCGCTTGTCGTGCAGTTTCTGAGCAAGATCGGTGACCTTTGCCCGCTGCTCGACATACTCTGCTTTAAGACTGTCTATATTATCATCAAGCATAACAAGTGAGCCTTGTTCATCATATAAGAGCTGCAGAGTTTTGTCAAGCATATCAGGCTCACAAGAGCATTTTGCAGCAAGTTTTTCAAGCTTGTCCAGGCGGCTTTCGGTAGAATCAAGCAGCTCGGGCGAATACTCAAGACGCGCAAGCATGGAATTAAGCTTGTTCAATGCGTCATTAAGCTCATCCGAAACACCTGAAAGCTGCTTTGCCAGCTCGCTGCACTCGGCAGTCTTGACATGAGACAGATAACCGAGAGCACTGTTGACGCCCGAATAAGCACCCATAGAATCATCTGTACCCTCAAGCACCAGGAGTGTCTGGGACAGATTCTCGGCAAGCTTTTGCTCGGCATAAAGTCTGCCGCGCAGTTCTGTTAGCTCTGTATACTCATTCTCTTTTGGCTGGAAAGC
>JAFYMQ010000038.1 GCA_017556565.1 Clostridia bacterium
CGGGATAGGGTGTGGTGCGGTTGCCGCGGGCAATAGCGCCTGTGTTGACCTCAAAGAAGGGGATCTTGCCGCGGAGTGCGTGGAGGGCTTCCAGCGCAGCTGAGCGGTACTCTTTTGAGTCTTCGTCAAAGAACTTTATTTTTTCGCAATGCTTGGTCAGCAGGTCAAAGTGGCCGATGATGTCGCATTTGCCAAACTCAGGCAGGCGTGCAAGCTCGCTGTAAAAATGCTTGGCATAAGCCATGCCGTCACCGCCAAAGTGGTTGTCGATAACGTCCTGCACAACCTGAGAGGTGCGGTCCATAGGCACGATCTGTCCGTTAAACTTAAAGAAATGCACCGCGCCGATGACGTAATCGTAGCCGCTGAGATCGATGCCCGAATACATATCAAACTCGATTCCGCAAAAGATCTTGAGCTTGCCCTCGTACTGTTTTTTGAGAGAGTTTATGCAGTCGTGATAGCTCTGCGTTCCGTCGGGAGACATACCGTTTCTGCCGTTGGTGAACATAGAGGAGTGACCCGAAAAACCGATGGAGTCAAATCCCTTTTCTATAGCGGTCTCCACCATCTGCTCAGGGGTGTCTTTGCCGTCGCAAAAGACACTGTGGGTATGAAGATTCTGTTTGTATATCATATTATCCCTCTCCTTTTGAAAAATCTATGAGCTCGCCAAGCTTGACCTTGGCGTTTTTGTTATTGTATCTGTCTATCAGCTCGCTTATCTGCACGCGGCACCCCTGCACCTCGGCACGGAATGCTTCCGCCGACAGTCTGAGCGCGCCGTGACCGAGTATGATGACCTGCTCCAGATTGTCCGAGGTGGCGACCCGCACCTTGTTGTGTCTGCCCAGCTGCAAGGTTGCACGCTCTATATAGGTGTCGGCAGTCTCCGCCTCTTTGGTGTAGGCAATGTAGATGTTGCCCTTTTTGGTGATGCTGCCCGGGTTGTTTTTGACCTTGTAGGCATCAAACACCAGTATGACCGTGCATTTCTTAAAGCCCTGATAGTTCATCAGTATTTCTTCCAGACTGTCGCGGGCGGCTGCGATATTGTCCTGAGCAAGCTTTTTCAGCTCGTCCCATGCAAATATGATATTATAGCCGTCCACCAGCAGATATTCGGGCTGCCTGGCGGGGACGTTTGCATAATCGGTCTTGTAGCTGTCGCTGAGATCGTAGCGCGCAGGCTTGGGCGGAGGGGTAAATGCGCGGCGCTCGACTTTGCCGTAGGTGCGCTCAAAAATGGCCTGCAGCTCATCGTCATTGTCAAATGACAAATTGCTGCCGCCCCGTGCCCTGCCGCCGCCCGTGGCGGTGGAGTTATCCTCGGCGCGCTCTCTCAGCGCAGGCTCAAGGTGCATAAATCTGTGCACGTCCTGCCACTTGACAATAAAACCCGAACCGTGGTCGCAGAATACCGAGTCTGCCGGGTTTTCGGTGTCACGCTCGGGGTCGTAGGCGGCTTGCTCTATGATGCTGTCGGGGTTTTGGCAAATCTCATAGCCGCGGTAGCTCAGACTGAGCGAGCCTAAGCCGCGGGTGTAGGCCGCAAGCTCCTCGCGGTAATCCTGCAAAGCGGCAACAGGGGCGTATCCCGTCAGGGTTGCGGTGTCGCCGCAGTTTTCCGGCTCGAGCACGGTGCCGCCCGACATCTGGATATCGTTCATGGCTCTGCCCACGCAGCCGAGGGGCAGCGTGATAACAAAATCATAAAAAGGCTCAAGCAGCACGCTTTTTGCCTGCATCAAACCCTGACGGACGGCGCGGTAGGTAGCCTGCCTGAAGTCGCCGCCCTCGGTGTGCTTGTTGTGGGCTCTGCCCGATGCCAGAGTGATTTTTACATCGGTCAGCGGTGCGCCCGTCAGTACGCCTGCGTGCTGTTTTTCAAGCAGGTGGGTGAATATAAGCCGCTGCCAGTTAAGTTCCAGCCTGTCAACAGAGCAGCTTGACGCAATAGTCACACCGCTGCCGCGAGGTGCCTGCTCGATGACAAGATGTACCTCGGCATAGTGGCGCAGAGGCTCAAAATGCCCCACGCCCTCGACTTTGCCCTCTATTGTTTCTTTGTAGACTATATTGCCGGTGTCAAAGCTTGCATCTATATTGAATCTGTCATAAAGGGTTCGTTTGAGCACGTCAAGCTGCACCGCGCCCATAATACGCAGATGTATCTCACGCAGATGCTCTATCCACAGTACACGCAGGGTGGGGTCTTCTTCTTCCAGCTGGCGCATATAGGGCAGCACGGTAACGGGCGATATATCCTCGGGCAGGATAAGTCTGTAGTTGAGCACAGGTTCTATCAGGGCATCGGGCGCATTGGGCTCAATCCCCAATCCCTGACCTGCAAAGGTGGCAGTAAGTCCCGTGACCGCCACTATCTCACCGGGCTCTGCGTTGTCGCAGATCACGTATTTGTCGCCCGAATAGATCCTGAGCATATCGGCTTTTTCGTCTTTGGTCTCGCCGCCGCGGGCACTCAGACCGAGCATTTGTTTGGCGCGCAGGGTGCCGCCGGTGATCTTGAGCCAGCTGAGACGCTCACCCTTCTGGTCGCGGGAGATTTTGAAGACCTTTGCCCCAAACTCTCCGCCGTCGGAGGCTGCGGGGGCATATCTGTCCAGTCCGTCGACAAGCTGCTCTAC
>JAFYMQ010000039.1 GCA_017556565.1 Clostridia bacterium
CGCTCAAAATCGTCAAAGCCGTCCGCATCTCAAAAAAGGTCATGAATATCGTGCGCCAGAACATCGTTTTCGCTCTTGGCATCAAGGGCGGCTGTCTTGCCCTGTCCGCGCTGGGACTGGCGGGTATGCCTCTTGCGGTGTTTGCCGACGTGGGCGTTATGGTCATTGCCGTGCTCAACGCACTCCGCGCCCTTAACGTGAATAAAGTATAAGCCCCGCATATAATATGCGCTGCCCCGATTATGGGACAGCGCTTTTGTAATCGTTTAGCTGCAAGGAGGGAGAAAATTGACCGTAAAAATAGTAAAAAAGCTTGGCAAGCTTCGGAATGATTACACCGAAATATTATATTTTGACCAGTCGGGCAATTTTTGCGAGCAGCAGGATGCCACACACTTTCTGATACGGGAGCATGATGGTGAGGGCAACGTGATCGGTCAAAAATGGGGCATTACCGAAAAATATATGGAGCAATAAAAAACTGCCGCGGAAGTTTTCCGCGGCAGTAATATTATTCTTGGCTTTACTTGATGAAGTTGAAAGCCTGCTGCAGCAGCAGGAACACCAGCATGATGGGAGTGACGTACTTGATCATAACAATGTACAGGCCCTTTCTGGCAAACTTCTCGCCATTGACGCTGAACTCGTCGATGATGCTCTTGGGCTTTGCCACCCAGCCGACCAGGAGGCAGGTGAAGATAGCGGTCAGAGGCATCAGGATGTTGTTGCTCAGGTAGTCAAAGATATCCAGTACCTGACCTACGCTGCCGTTGGGCAGGGTGAGATCGAAGTAGTAGAAGCTGTAGCCGCCGCAGACGATCAGGCCAAGCACCAGAGCGATAACGGTGACAACAACGGTAGCCTTCTGGCGGGTCATCTTAAACTTGTCCATAAAGCTTGCTACGATAGCTTCCATAATGGAGACCGAGGAAGTAATGGCAGCAAACAGAACCATCACGAAGAATGCGATACCGATCAAACTGCCGATGCCGCCCATTGCGTTGAACACCTTGGGCATGGAGACGAACAGCAGGCTGGGACCTGCAGCGCTCAGACCGTCCTGGCCCTGGAATACGAACACGGTGGGGATGATCATCATACCTGCCAGCATAGCAACAACGGTGTCAAAGATCTCGATCTGGTTGACAGACTTGATGAGGTTGGTCTTCTTGGGAACATAGGAGCCGTAAGCAACCATGATGCCCATTGCAACCGAGATGGAGAAGAACAGCTGACCCATAGCGTCAATAATGACGGTGATAAGCTTCTTGAAAGTCAGACCCTCAAAGTTGGGGATCAGGTAGATCTTCAGGCCGTCCAGACCGGTGCGGGTAACGCCGCCGTCGGTGTGGCGCTGGAAGAGGGAGAATATGCCGATGCCGATCATGAGCACGACCAGTATGGGCATCAGGACTGTGGACAGTCTCTCAATACCGTGGTTGACACCCTTGTAGACTACCAGAGCGGTAAAGAACAGGAAGATAACGAAGAATACGATGGGGAATACGGGGGAGGTGATAAAGCCGCCGAAGTATCCGTCAGCTGTTGTGCCCAGCAGGTCTTCGTTGAGGAATGCGATCAGGTACTTGATGATCCAGCCGCCGATTACGCAGTAGTAGGGCAGGATGATGATGGGTACCAGACTTGCGAGAATACCGGTGAAGCCCCACTTGGGATGCAGCTTACCGTATGCAGTCAGGGGGCCCTGAGTGGTCTTGCGGCCGATACCGATCTCGGTGGAAAGCAGCGCAAAGCCGAAAGTCAGAGCAAGAATAACGTATACCAGCAGGAACAGACCGCCGCCGTTCTTTGCTGCCAGATAGGGGAAACGCCAGATGTTGCCCAGACCGACAGCGCTTCCTGCTGCGGCGAGGACAAATCCCAAAGTGCCGCTGAATGAGCCGCGCTTTTGATTTTCGTTCATAAAAATATCCTCCTATAATATTTGGTGGCCAAGATTTTGTAAACGATTTTTTAATATTATACCAAAATCCGACCGCCATTGCAAGGAAAAAGGGGCAAAAATATTCATCAAATGAATTATTTTTTGCTTACGCCTTACAGCCGCGGAAAAATGCTGTATAATAATAGTGTAAAAATTATGCAAAAACCCCAATATCACCCGTTTTTTTGCGACTGTATGTATAAGAGGATATAAACCGCCCTGATAACACAAGGAGGGATAACATGAAAGAGCAAAAACTGTTTGACGCAATAACCTGCCTCCCCGATGATATGATCGCCGAGGCGGCATTAACCCCGCCCCGCAAAAAGCGCCTGCGCAAATGGCATATTCCCGCCGTAGCCGCGGTTTTGGCGCTGTGCTTTTTCCTCGGCAGCGTACTGTGGCCCGACGGCGCATCCCTCGGCATGGTGGCAAACGCCGCCTATCTTGCCGAATACCCGGACGGAAAAGATTCGGCACTGCCCTATTACGGTGATTTAAGTGGAGTCGAAGACTTTACCCGAGCCGTGGTGGTGGAGTTTTTTGGCGATAACAC
>JAFYMQ010000040.1 GCA_017556565.1 Clostridia bacterium
ACCGGTAACAAGGGTAAATCTCAGTGCGTCTGCACCGTACTTCTCGATAACCTCCAGAGGATCGATGCCGTTGCCCAGAGACTTACTCATCTTTCTGCCCTGGCTGTCTCTGACTATACCATGGAGGAATACGTCATTGAAGGGCTTTTCTTCCATAACTTCCAGGCCGAATGCGATCATACGTGCGACCCAGAAGAATATAATATCGTAACCTGTTACCAGAACATTGGTGGGATAATAGTATGCAAGCTCCTCGGTCTTTTCGGGCCAACCCATGGTGCTGAAGGGCCACATACCCGAGCTGAACCAGGTATCAAGAACGTCCTCATCCTGCTTGATGTGAACGCTGCCGCACTTTTCGCACTTGTCGGGATCGGTACGGCTTACGGTGATATGGCCGCAGTCTGCGCAGTACCATGCGGGGATGCGGTGACCCCACCACAGCTGACGGGAGATACACCAATCGTGTACGTTCTCCATCCAGTTCATGTAGGTCTTGGTAAATCTCTCGGGAACGAAGCGGATGTCCCCTCTCTTGACTGCCTCGATGTCATGCTCTGCAAAAGGAGCCATCTTGACAAACCACTGTGCAGAGGTCATAGGCTCAACATTGGTGCCGCAGCGATAGCATGCGCCGACGTTGTGCTTGTATTCCTCGGTGCGGGTCAGCAGGCCCAGCTCATCGAGGTCTTTGATAACGGCTTTTCTGGCTTCCATACGGTCCATGCCGCAGTACTTGCCGCCGTTCTTGTTAATCTTGCCGTCGCCGTCCATAACCAGAATAAACTCAAGGTCATGGCGCTTGCCCATATCAAAGTCGTTGGGGTCGTGGCAGGGTGTTACCTTTACGCAGCCAGTACCGAAGTCCATCTCAACGTAATCGTCACCAAAAATGGGAATAGGTCTGTTCATCAGAGGCAGGATAGCATTCTTGCCGATGAGGTGAGCATATCTCTCATCCTTGGGGTTGACGGCAATACCGCTGTCGCCCATCATGGTCTCGGGACGGGTGGTAGCGATCTCAAGATACTCATCACTGTTCTCGATCTGATACTTGATGTACCACAGATGTCCTGCCTGCTCGCTGTACTCGACCTCGGCATCGGACAGTGCGGTGGTACACTCGGGACACCAGTTGATTATACGGTTGCCCTTGTAGATAAGACCCTTTTCATACAGGGTAACAAAAACCTCACGGACAGCCTTGGACAGACCTTCGTCCATAGTAAAGCGGGTTCTGCGCCAGTCGCAGGATGCACCCAGCTTGTGCAGCTGATTGATGATGCGGGAGCCGTACATTTCTTTCCACTCCCAGACCTTTTCCAAAAACTTCTCTCTGCCCAGATCATAACGAGTAAGGCCGTCTTTGCGCAGTTCTGCCTCGACCTTGATCTGGGTTGCGATACCTGCATGGTCGGTGCCGGGCATCCACAGAGTGCTGTAGCCCTGCATACGCTTGGTACGGATCAGAATATCCTGCAGAGTATTGTCCAGCGCATGGCCCATGTGCAGCTGACCTGTTACGTTGGGAGGGGGAATTACGATGGAGAAGGGCTTTTTGTTCTTGTCGACTTCGGCATTAAAAAGACCGCTGTCCATCCAGAATTGATACAGTTTGTCTTCTGTATCCTTGGGTTCATAAACCTTGGGGAGTTCTTTGATCATCGGTATATATCTCCTCTCTAATTTTACAAAATAAAAAAACCGCAGCCAACAAGGCTACGGGACGAGAAAACTCTCGCGGTACCACCCATATTCGCCCATAATAAACGGGCGCACTTTTGCTCCTTGACGCGGAAAACGGCATAACTTACTGCTGTTTCAGCCATGCAGCTCAAAGCCGACCTTCCCGCTCGCTTCACGGACGCTTACACCTGCCGCATCCTCTCTGCGCATCTGCAAAACGGTACTCCTGCTTATCATCGCTTTTACTCATATTAGTATAGTACATAAAACCCAGTATTGTCAACAGTTTTTACGCTTAAAGCACACTTTGGATATATGTTGCAAATTATCCGCGGCGGTTTGTATCAGCAGCCTTTAATCAGGCAATAATACTGTGGGAGGCAGCAACATGACAACTCAAAAAGTAAGCCGGAATATAGACCAAAACATAGAAATCATGCAGTCCATGCTCTGCAATGACAAAACCATAAAACTGCACAGATTCAGACCCTCTGACAAGACTGCAGCGGGGCTTGAATGCTGTCTATTTTTTGTAGACGGTATGGTCAACTCCCCTCTTGTAAACGACAATATCATCCGCCCTATCGTCACCCATCGCCCAACGGTAGCCATAGGCAGGGACAAGCTATCCTATATTGAGCAGAGGGTGCTGCAGGCAAACGAAACGTCCCAGTCGGATGACTTTGATACCATCATTTATTCTCTGCTGTACGGAGATACTGTTGTATTCTGCGACGGATGCAGCAAGGCTCTGATAATAGGCACCAAGAACTTTCTCAGACGCGGCACAGAAGAGCCGCCCAACGAGCCGCTGCTCAAAGGGCCAAGAGAGGGTTTTACCGAGCCAATACTGATGAATATCTCTCTGCTGCGGCGCAAGATACGCAACAAGCGGCTTAAAGTCGAGTATTTTCAGCTTGGGAGTGTCACACAGACCACCTGCTGTATCTGTTATGTAGACGGATGCGCCAAAGAATCTACGGTAGAGGAGCTGAAAAAGCGGCTTGAGGCAATAAACCGCGACGGCATACTGGACACAAACTACATTGCCGAGCAGATTCAGGAAAAGAAATGGTCGCCTATCCGCAACACGGGGTCAACAGAGCGCCCCGACGTAGCCGCCGCAAAGCTGCTTGAGGGTAGAGTAGCCATATTTGTTGACGGCTCGCCCGTTGCGCTGACCGTGCCGTATATTTTTCTTGAGTCTTTTCAATCACCCGAGGACTATTACGTCAATTTCTATTTTGCCGCCATAAACCGCTCACTGAGGATATTGGGATTTTTGCTGTCCATATCCATCCTGCCTATATTCATCGCGCTGATGCGGTTTCATCGGGAGCTTATCCCCTCTCAGCTGCTTTTGTCAATGGCGGCGTCCAGACAGGGCGTACCCTTCAGCATAACAGCCGAGGCTATAATGCTGCTTCTTGCATTTGAGATTCTGCGCGAAGCAGGCTCTCGCACCCCCGCCTCATTCGGTCAGACACTATCGGTTGTTGGCGGTCTTGTGGTGGGTCAGGCGGCGGTCGATGCCCATATCGTGTCCCCTGCCATGCTTATCGTAATAGCTTTTTCCGGTATTACCGGACTGATCGCTCCCAAGCTGAAATCAACAATAATCTGGATACGGCTTGTACTGATGGTACTCAGCATGCTGCTTGGTCTGTACGGATATATTCTTGGTATGCTGTGGCTGTTGCTGCTATTGGCTGAACAGTCGTCATTCGGTATCCCCACACTGTCAAATATGCCAATAGTTAAGCTTGGCTGTGCCGAAGACAGTATAATCCGATTCCCCTTCCACCTGATGAAAGACAAAGAAAGATTCCTGTCCAAAAGGAGCGATCTCAAATCAAAAGACTGTGTGTGATCATATCAGCAGCTGCTATTATGCTCAGCGGCTGCTCAACATCTACCGAGATAGACAAGCTGATGATAGTATCGGGACTGTCCATAGACGGAGGCGAAGAATACAGTATAACCAGCCAGATAGTAAATCTGCAGGACGCCAGCCAGAATAATCTGTCACCGATTTTGCTCGAAACAAGCGGCACAACCATTGCGGATGCTATGGCATCATTGGCTCAGCTTGAGGGACAGAAACTGTATTTTACCCATGCACAGGCTATACTGATAAGCGCAGACCGTCTGCAAAACGGCGAGGCTGCCCATCTGATAGATCTGCTCAATATGGCACCGAGATTCCGCTCATCGATACGGCTTGCGGCAACAGTCGGCAGTGCAAAAGAGGTGCTGCAGACAGAGCCGCACACAGACCCTATATCGGCATTCTCCATACGTGACTCAATAAGCGAAAGCTACCGTATGCTGAGAGCGCCTGATATGCCCTTTTATATTTTTCTCAACGATACGCTTGAGAGCGGAATAGACGGAATACTGCCCCTGCTTGATGTTGACGATACGGGAGATACACCTTTGCCGCATGTGTGCGGAACGGCTTTGTTCAAAGACGCTGTAATGGTAAACACCCTTACATCAGAAGAGACAAAATACCTGCTTATCTCAAAAGAAAAGGTCAGCAATGCGATCTATACTACCGATACCCACTCATTTTTGATAAACAGCGGCAAGTCTGATATGAAGTACAAAGACGGCAAAATTATCTTCACTATCAAGCTTGAGCTGTCACTGATCGAGGGCGAAAACGCAGGCAACAAAGCCCTGGAAAAACTGGTGATCGATGATATGGAAAACGGTATATATTCCCTGCTTGACAAGCTGAAAGACCTGCAGTGCGACCCTATCGGCATCGGCAGATGCATCAAGCGTACTCATCCAGACTACTGGGCATCAATATACCCCGATCAATGGGGAGATATATACTCTCAGCTGACCGTTGATGCCGACATCAAAGTATCAATAGTCCCCTCGCCCAAACTTGCAGGAAAGGATAACTGATGAAAAAAGAACTAACCTCACGTCAGCTTGCATTTTTGGCTGCGATAATACTGTTTGGCAGGCTTTCGCTTATAGGTGAAAGCTCGGTGGGCAGAGATATATGGCTGGTATTTATTATCGTGCCTCTGCTGGGCCTGCCACTTGTACGTATGTACTCAATGCTGCGCATCGACAACGAAAAAGGCACAAAAGACCTGTTCAGGCTGGCACTGGGCAGAATACCAGGCGCGGTGGCGGTAATACTGCTGATTTTGGTCGCGATCATTATCGCATCAAGCGGCGTTACACTGTTCACGGTATTTATATCCTCCACACCTGTAGAGAATAATCTGCTGCTGCCAAGTATTATAGTGATGTGCATCACCATATCGCTGCTGATGAGTGTATCCGAGGGCACACTTGGGCGCAGCTCTATGGTGACCTTTCCCATGATAGCATTACTGCTTGTCGTGTCATTTGCAGCATCGATCAAACACATGGATTTTGGCGCGATACTGCCCGTTGCCGAGTACGGATATACAGAAATAGCCAAAGGCATACTGACCTCAATCGGCTTTCAGGTTGCGCCGCTGGTATTTCTTATATTTTCCACAGCACGGTGCTCAAGCGCCAAAAAAGTCGGCCGTGCGGTAAGCTTCGGCTTGCTCTGTGCCTGCGCTCTGCTTATGCTTGCTCATCTGCGCAACGTACTGATATTGGGTTATCCCTCTGTCAGCTTGTTCAGGTTTCCCAACTACATCGCTCTGACCCAGATCAATATGGGCGATCTGTTTCAGGGTATGGAGATAGTGATGACCCAGGCTTTTTTGCTATGCCAGCCCATCAAATCGGCAATGTGCCTGAGATTTGCGTCCCAGATGCTTACCGAGTATTTTCCAAAAACCAAAATGGTATGGCCTATTGCCCTGCCCCTGCTCGCAGGCGCGCTTACCCTGCTCAACTATGGTGATGCATACGATCTTGTCATATCAAACTTTTACCTCAGATCGTTTATATCTTTTACCCTGATAGGAATACCGTTTATTATGCTCCTGTCTCTGGCACTGCGCAAAAAACTGCGCAAAAGTTAAAAAGCATCGGCAAGACGCCGATGCTTTTTTGTGCTTATTTCATTGTCTGCCAGACTGTTTTTGACAACCGATAAACTGTTACGCACTCACCCTGCTCGTCCGTATAGGTTTCTGCAAGAGAGCAGCCATAAGACATCGCGGTCTTTTGTGACGGAATATTGGCAGACGGCATATATGAATACACCTCATCAAAGCCGGTATTGTCGAACGTCCAGTCGCGGACTGCGCGGGCAGCTTCTTTTCCGTAGCCTTTTTGCTGCATATCGCCTCTGATATGGTAGCCTATCTCGGGTTTTGTCTGCCCGTTTATATTCTGCATGGTCAAACCGCAGTCGCCTATAAGCTCGCCGCTGTTTTTGAGGCAGACCGCCCACAATCCGAACCCAAACTCTCTGTAGCGGTTTATATTACGGCTGATCCAGCTGCGAACTCTTGCCTCGTCAAATACATAGGGATAATACCGCATAATATCGGTGTCACCCAGCACCTTGTACAGTGCATCAAAGTCTCGGTCGCACAACTCTCTGAGAATCAGTCTGTCAGTCTCAATCATCATACAATTCTCCCGTTATAAGTCCCAAATCAAAAAATAATACAGTAATACGATGCCGGCGCCAAACAATATTCCACCGATGATATCACTCAGCCAATGAACACCCGAAAGCAGCCTTGCCACAACCATAAAAGCCGTAAATAATACACCCGCCCCGCTCAGCACTCTGCGCGCAACAGACGATCTGATACGCAGATTAAGCTCCATGACCGCCGTAGGCATTACGCAAAGAGCAAGCATTGTTGTAGACGACGGATACGATGCCTCTGCCACTCCCTCAATCAGTACAGGGCGGCAGTTAATGACCGCAAACTCAAAGAACACGTACACCGCCATAACAAGCAGGTACACGCCGCCAAGAGCAAGCAGGCTTCTGTCTACCCTGCGGATGCTTTTGCGTTTGAGCCATTGGCACAAGCCAAACACGCCGAATGCCGCTACACAGACTATGGGAACAATACCAAGCAAATCGGTAAGCCGATAAAGGCACATATTGACTCCGACCGCCCTATGAACATAGCTGTTGACTGTGGCAAATCCTACATAGCTGCCATCCGGCGCTATCGGTGCTCTGTCAACTGCAGCGGTCAAAACCGTCCACAGTACAAACATTGCAAATGCCGCAACCGCGGCTGTCAGGATACGTTTTTTCTTTTGCATTGTTTCACCCCCTTTGTATTTATCCTACAAAGAAGGCTGCAGAGTTACAAGAAACAAGCCGTCACAACCGTGACACGGTCTGTGTCATCGGGTTTTTGTGACAAAAAACACCTTGATGATCAAAAATACGAAGAAAAGCGAGGCAGCATAAGGCTGATTGCCTGCAATAAAAAGCAGCACACCTGCCATGCTGAGCGCAAGTGAGAGTTTGGCTTTGACAATATGCCATAGCCTGAAGGTCACGTTTTGGAGTGCCAGAGCGGCTATGCCTGCGGCGGTCAAAAGCAGTACAATGCCAAAATACAGCCACTTGAGGTACTGTGATATATCATGCAGCGAGATAAGTGATACCGACGATACCACCCCTCCTGCCCGCTGAGCAAAGACGGGCAAAAACAGTACAATAATCATACTGCAGTCAAGCAGACCGAAAACCAGATCCTGCAGGCGGCTTTTGCTCTGCCTGGTATCGTTTTCGGCAATAGACAACACCTGCTCGCCCGACAAAAGCTCGTCAACAGTAACAGAGAAGTATGCCGCAATAGCTTTGAGTGAGTCTATATTGGGATAACCTCTGCCCGATTCCCACTTGGATACGGCAGTACGGGATACAAAAAGCGCCTGCGCCAATTCCTCCTGAGTGATACCCTTTTGCCTGCGGAGGTGCTGAAGCTTTTGATTAAAATCCATGATAAAATCTCTCTTCCGAACGGCGTTCAAAGGGTACATTTGTAACGTCGCACCGTTTGTCCGTCGTAATTCTGCATATACTCCATCACAGAAAATCCGCACCTGCGATAGAACCCTACGGCATCATCATCCGTCTCGGCATAAAGGGTGTGTCCACTGTGATTTTCTTTGATTTTATTGACTATATAAAGTCCGATACCTTTACATCTTAACACACTGTCTACCCCAATGCCAACTATCTCTGCCGTACAGTTTGGGGCACAAGTGCACACCGCAGCGCCCACAGTTTTTTCCTCTGTGCAGCAGGCGTATATATGGGTGTTGTCATCAGCAAGATACCCCGACATTTTGCGCTCAAACTTATCATAGGTGGGCATATACATGCAGTCTTTGTACACGTCATATAGCTTGAGCACATCGTCAAGCTGAGTAAGTTCTGTCAATTTGAGTTCCATAATCCTGTTATCAAAATATACCTTTGTTATATTTTACCTGCACCATGCATATGAGGCCGATGCCCAGCCCAAGCCCAGCCATAAGCACCACAACAGCAGTCATGGACATATTCTCTCCAAACAGTCCGATAACACCGCTTGCAAAAGGCGCAAGTGCACTCACAAACATCCCTCTGCCAAAAGCTTTGCCGTAGGCTCGTTTATCTTTTACTTTGGTCTGGTGATAACTGTGTATTAGGTTTGTTTTGCCTCTGTAGATCGCTATGGCAAACACACCCAGCAATACCGCCGTAACAAACATTATTACAGAATACAGTATCATAGTCTCCTCCGTGTTTTTGTGTAGTCAGGCTGCTTGTCTTACTTTTTGCGGGCTTTGTTATCCAGCAATGCGCCTATACCGACACCGATTGCAAGACCGATACACATGCCAACCGACATATTGTCGTATATTGAGCCCATGGTCATACCCAGAGATATGCCGATACACATACAAATGGGCATATAGTATGTTTTGTTTTCAGGCTGCTTGTTGCTCATTGATATCGCTCCTTTTACTCACACGTTTCTTTGTCTGCTAAATCTTGCAGATACCTGTCTGCCTCTTGTCTGGATGTGAACACGATTATTTGTCTGTTATGTTTGTATTGCTCGAGCAGCTCGTATATCTTGGGCAAACTGCTGTGAGGAAAATCCTCTATAGATTGCCTGAACTCCGGACTAAGCTCCGTATCTATCCACGGCAGGTCATAACGCTCTTTGCCCAGTCTTTCGATTGCGCCTTGAACACAAATCTCGGTGGGCAGGTCAAACAAAAATACGGTATCGCACTTTTGCAGCCGCAGTTCGATGGTGCGGTTGTAATTTCCGTCGATTATCCATTGTGGCATCTCAAAAATCTCGGATATACGCCGATCAAAGCTCTCTCTGTCAATGTGAGTTTTGTCAGGCTTGTGCCATATTGCATCCAGATAATACAGCGGAATACCCGTTATCTTGGTCAGTTTTTGTGCAAAGGTCGTTTTGCCGCTGCCCGGGCAACCGATAACTATCACTTTTTGCATCAATGCTGTCTCACCTCATTCAAGTCCGCACTGTCTGTATATCTGCTGTATACAGTCGGACTTGTGCTCTATATACCCGTCAATATTATCGGGATAAAGCTGCGCTGCCCGGGTCTTGACCGCGCCGTATGCCTGAGCCGCCTCGGGATGGCTGCGCAAATAATCCCTGAAGGTTATGTGCCGTCTAAGTTCCTCGGAATGCCTGGGACATACGTACATATGATGATTCATAAGGTGCGGCTTATCGATGTACTTGAATGCCTCACGCTCCCTGATGCCCAGGTCTCCCTCGTGGATATAGCCTATGTCGGCAAGCTTGGCAACAACTCTGTCAAATACCGAATAATCCTCAATAACCACATCTATATCAATACAGGGTTTGGCACACAGTCCCGGCACCGACGTGCTGCCTACGTGCTCTATGGCAATAGCCAGATCGCCAAGCGCTGCTTTAAGCTCTGAACATATATCCTCAAAAGCATTTTTCCAGCCCTCGTCATACGGCACTACCCTAACTTTTGCTGTTCTCATTTTGCCCTCCGTCAAAGCATCTGTCTGTTCGTGATATTGCCCATTCAGACCGCTGAATCATGCATTGTAGTCATATTTGCAGAACGGACACTTGGGATAGTCAAAATCATGGCGTTTTCCGCAATTGGGGCACTGTTTTTGAGGAAGTTCCTCCTGAAACTGCTCATTATCAGATATAAAAAACTCCAGCTTTCTGCACTGCGGACAGCTGTATATATCGACCTCCATAGCTCCCGCAATCAGATTTGGAAGATC
>JAFYMQ010000041.1 GCA_017556565.1 Clostridia bacterium
GATAGAGTCGTCCTCGCCGCTGCCTGCGGCATTGGCGACAGTAACGCTTACGCCCGTACTGAGACCCAAAAACATATTGATGATAAGACCGGACACCGCGCCGGTTGCGCCCATAGCGGCAACAGACGTACTGCCGCAGAACTGACCGATAACCACAACGTCGGCCGCGTGGAAAAGCAGCTGCATCCAGCTGCCGATTATGACAGGGATGGCAAAGGCTACGATATTGCGCAGCAATGGGCCGCGGAGCATATCTACGTTGGTTCTGAACATTTGTTTCCTCCCGTGCCGATGCACTCAGGTGGTTGGGTTTCAGACTGCGGTAATTTCGTCCATATCATGCTTGGGCAGTTTGCGCAGGGTAAGCAGCACGCAGGTGCACATTCCGATAGCGGTCAGGCACCATGAAATAGGATAGGACAGATAGAGCACGTCGGGTGTGCGGAATGCGGCAAACACGGTATATATCCACAGAACACGCACAGCACAGGTGCCACAAAGGCTCATCGCCATAGCCAGCGAGGACTTGCCCAGACCGCGCAGGGATGCCGAGAATGCATCGTATATGGCGTAGAAGGTGTACGGAATGCTCATGTATTTGAGGCGGGTAAAGCCATAGGCAATAGCCTCGGGCGAGTCGGTGATATAAATACCAAGCAGCGGTCTGCCGAATATATAGGTAATGCTGCCCAGCACCAGACCCAGCACCGAGGAGATCCTGACGCAGGTCCAGATAACTCTGCGGACTCTGTGGTATTTTTTTGCGCCCATGTTCTGTCCCACAAAGTTGATGGCGGCAGTACCGAAGCCTGTTACCGCGTTTGCCATAAAGCCGTTTATATTGCCGCCTGCAGTGTTGGCAGACATCATAGCCTCGCCGAAGGAGTTGATGGACGACTGGATGATAACGTTGGATATGGCAAACATACTTGCCTGAATACCCGAGGGGATGCCGATACGCAGGATTTTTTTGAAGGACTCTTTGTGAATTGCCAGTCTGGAGATAACAAATCTGCAGGCGTCGGTGCGCTTGGACAAGCTTCTGAGCACCAGAAACGACGAGGTGGCATTGGCAATAACTGTTGCAAGGGCAACACCCGCTACGTCCATTTTGAGCACAAGCACAAAGAACAGATTGTGCAGCACATTGAGTGCGCCGCTTATGGTGACAAAGAACAGGGGCTTGCGGCTGTCACCTACTGCACGCATGACTGCCGCGCCGAAGTTATAGAGCAGGCTGAACAGGTTGCCGCCCAGAATTATACGCATATACAGGGTGGATTTGCCGATAACGCCCACCGGGGTATCCATCCATCTCAGCAGCGTGGGTGCCATGGGGACACCGATGCAGGCAACGCACAGTCCGCCGATGATAGCGGTGAGGATGGCGGTGTGCACGGCTTTTTGGATCATATTATCGTCACGGCTGCCTGCCGCGTTGGCGACCGTAACGGTTACACCTGCGCTGAGACCCATGAACATATTGATTATCAGATTGGAGATAGCGCCGGTGGCACCCATTGCGCCAACCGATGCACTGCCGCAGAACTGACCGATAACAACAACGTCAGCCGCGTGGAAAAACAGCTGCATCCAACCGCCCAGTATGACCGGGATGGCAAAGATGACGATGTTTTTGAAAAGCGGGCCGTGCAGCATATCTACTTTTGAGTTTCGCATTGTTTTCCTCCCGGCATATTATGCCATTTTTGCCCGTTTGGGGGCGGGGATATGCAGGTTCAGGCCGGAGATTTTTCCGGGGATTCTTTGTCGGTTTTGGGCAGTTTGCGCAGACAGAGCCGCACGCCCGCCATCATGGCAAACATACTTACCGTCCACGACACGGGGAACGACAAGAACAGTACGGTCGGTGTATGGAAGGCAGGCTGCGCGAACACCACCACTATCCACAGTATACGCACGGCGCAGGAACCCATGAGGGATATGAACATTCCCAGCGCCGATTTGCCCATACCTCTCAGCGCCGAGCTGAACACGTCATAGGCGGCATAGATGGCATACAGCAGGCCAACGTACTTCATTCTGATAAGGCCGTACTCGATAGCCAGAGGCGAGTCGGTGATATAAATGCTCAGCAAAGGCTCACCCAGCAGGAATACTGTCAGACCCAGCACAGCACCAACAATAACGGTCAGCCACAGGCAGGTGAAGATAACCTTGCGCACCCGGTTGTACTGCCTGGCGCCTACGTTTTGACCTACAAAGTTGATGCAGGCGCTGCTGAAGCCTGCTACGGCCACGTTGGTAAAGCTGTTGATATTGGAGCCTGCGGTGTGGGCAGACATCATAGCCTCGCCAAAAGAGTTGACCGAGGACTGGATAATGACGTTTGCTATAGAGAACAGCGAGTTCTGTACGCCCGAGGGGAAGCCGATCTTGACTATCTTGACAAAGGCGTCTTTGTATATGCGCAGCTCGCTGAGCACCAGTCTGCACACGTCTTCCCTGAGGGTCAGGGTGCGTATTACCAGAAATGCGCTGAGAGCATTGGACATTACGGTTGCCAGCGCAACACCGAGCACGTCAAGTTTGAGCACCAGCACGAAGAACAGGTTGAGAAATACATTGGTCACGCCGCCTACCGCGATAAAGTAGAGCGGCTTTTTGCTGTCACCTACGGCGCGGAGGATCGCCGAGCCGAAGTTGTATATCATACTGAATACAGAGCCGCCCAGTATGATGCGCATATATGCGGTGGACAGACCGATAACACTCTCTGGAGTGTCCATCAGTCTGAGTACGGTTTTGGACAGAGGTACGCCGATCAGGGCTATGCACAGACCGCCCAGCACGGCGGTCAGAACGGCCGTATGTACCGTTCTGTATACCGCGTTGTTGTCACCGCTGCCTACCGCGTGGGCAACCGATACGCTTGCACCTACGCTGAGGCCCATAAACAGGTTGATGATCAGCGCCGAGATAGAGCCGGTGGCGCCCATTGCACCAACCGATGCGCTGCCGCAGAACTGACCTATGACTATAACGTCTGCCGAGTGAAAAAACATCTGCAGCCAGCCGCCCAGCATGACGGGAATGGCGAAGATTATGATGTTTTTGAGCAGGTTGCCGCTCAGCATATCTACATTTTTATGTCTCATCAGGTGCCTCCCCGACTTTTGCGGCGATGTAGCGCTGTTCTTCTTTGAGCACTACTTTGTCCCAGTTGAAGTAGAACCATATGTACATAATAAAGAAGGTCAGTATCCACGAGATGGGATAAGAAATAAACAAACTGTCGGCGGTGTGGAATCTGGGGATGCGGAACACGGTATAGACCCAGCCGATTCTATAGATGCATATACCGAAGACGTTTGTCAGCATGGCAGCCGAGGATTTGCCGATGCCGCGCAGTGCGCCCGACATGGCATCATTGAGTCCGTAGGTAAAATACGGCAGGCTCATCAGCATAAGACGGCGCATACCGATCTCGATTGCCTCGGGCGAGTCGGTGATGTAGATGCCAAGCAGAGGTTTGCCCAAAAAATATGTGGTAACGCCCAGCACATTACCCAGCACAAAGCCTGCGGCAATGCCGATGTAGATGACTTTTTTGACCCTCTCGTAGTTTCTTGCGCCCATATTCTGACCGCAGAAATTGACTACCGCAGAGGAGATGGCGTTGATGATAACGCCCATAAAGCTGTTGATGTTCTGTCCTGCCGCCTGAGCTTTCATTACTACTGTGCCCAGAGAGTTGAAGGAGGACTGGATAAGCACGTTGGATATGGAAAACAGACTTCCCTGAATACCCGAGGGGATGCCGATGCGCAGGATCTTGAGGAAGGGTTCTTTGTGGATGTGCAGGTCTTTGATTTCCAGACGGCAGCTGTCGGTGCGTCTGAGCATACATCTTACCACCAAAAAAGCAGACAAGGTCTGTGCTATTGTGGTAGCCAGAGACACGCCCGCAACGTTCATATCCAGCACGAGGACAAAGAACAGATTGAGCAGCACGTTTACAACGCCTGCAGCGGTCAAAAAGTACAGCGGCTTTTTGCTCTCGCCCGCGGCGCGGAGTATGGATGCGCCGTAGTTGTAGACCAGCATGGGAACAGAGCCTGCAAAATGTATCTGCATATATACCTTTGACAGAGGCAGTATATCCTCGGGGGTGTCCATCAGCCGCAGCAGCGCACCCGACAGAGGCACGCCCAGTACGGTAAGGATAATTCCGCTGAGCACCGCGGTAAGCATTGCGGTATGTACGGTCTTGTAAACCGTGTCGTCGTCTTTTGCACCGACCGCATTGGCAACTGCAACGCCGCCGCCCAGACTGAGACCGACAAACAGGTTGACCATCAGGTTGGAGATAGCGCCGGTTGCGCCAACGGCTGCCACCGAGTTGCTGCCGCAGTATCTGCCCACCACGATAAGGTCGGCTGCATTAAAGCACATCTGCAAAAGCGAGCCCAGCATGATGGGTATGGCAAACTTTATCATATTGCTCAGGATGGGGCCCTGAGTCATATCAATAGAAGATCGTTTCATTTTATACTAAAGCTTGTTTTAAGCTTCCTGCACCTCCAGACCCTTTTGCTGCTTCATAAGCTTGCCCGTTGCCGCCATAAACCACACGTAGCCTACCACAAAAGTAAGTATCCACGATATGGGATATGCCACAAACAGACCGTTGAGAGTATGGTACTGAGGCAGCTTGAATATTGTATGTATCCATATCAGTCTGAAGCCGCATACGCCGCCCAGAGTGACAAGCATTGCCGAAGTGGA
>JAFYMQ010000042.1 GCA_017556565.1 Clostridia bacterium
CACATCGTCGAGATAGACGAGCTTGAGCAGCGCGAGCGCAAACTGCTCAATCTGGGTCACACCCTGGGTCACGCTATAGAAAAGTGCAGCAATTTCACCGTCACCCACGGTCACGCGGTGGCTGCAGGTATGGCGCTTATTGCCCGCGCAGGCGAGGTTATGGGCGTTACCCAAACGGGCACGGCAGATAGGGTAGAAGCCTGCCTGCTCAAACACTCGCTGCCCATCAGTTGCGATTATGCCCTCGTTGATCTGGCACAAGCCGCCATGTCTGACAAAAAACGCTCAGGCGACAGTATTACTCTGGTGCTGATAGACAAAATCGGTGAGTGCAGCCTCAAAAAAGTGCCTGCCTCTACCCTGCTTGAGTATGCCCGCTACGGGAGGAAATAACAATGGATATAGCAGTAACTCCTGCATCCCTCGGCGGCAGTATTGCCGCCATAGCCTCCAAGTCGGACGTTCACAGACTGATGATCTGCGCTCTTCTGAGTGACGGGCCTGTGGTGATACGCGGCGTGTCCCGCAGTAATGATATTGATGCCACCGTAAGATGCATCACCGCCCTTGGCGCGCAGGTCGATATAACCGGCAAGGTCTGCACAGTCACACCTCCCGCCGTCATACCCCAAAAAGCCCTCCTCGACTGTGGCGAAAGCGGCTCTACACTCAGATTCCTGCTTCCTGTTGCCGCAGCCGTGTGCAAGGATGCTTCGTTTACAGGCGCGGGCAGACTTCCTCAGCGCCCCATCGGTGAGCTGGTTGACGCACTCAGCGCCAACGGCAGCCGATTTTCGTCCGCTGTGCTGCCTTTTACAGTCAGCGGCGGCATCAGAGCGGGCACGTACCGTCTGCCGGGCAACGTCAGTTCCCAGTATGTTTCGGGCCTGCTTATGGCGCTGTCTGTGACAGAGGGCGAGAGCAGGATAGAGCTGACTACACCCTTGCAGTCGGAATCTTATGTAAATATGACCCTTCACACCCTGACGGCTTTTGGCGCAAAGGTGGTTAAAGTTGACAACGGGTATATAATATATGGTACAACCAAGCTGCACTCACCCAAGCTTGCCGATGCTGACGGAGACTGGTCAAACGGAGCATTTTTCCTTGCGGCTGGTGCGCTGGAAGGCAGCATAACCGTAACAGAGCTTGACACAAACTCTGTTCAGGGCGACAAAAAGGTGCTGGATGCTCTGTCTGAGTTCGGCGCTTGTGTAAGCGTTCGGGGCGGCAGCGTTACAGTCAGCCGCGGCACTCTGCACGGCTGCACCATTGATTTGACCGACACGCCCGACCTGCTGCCTGCTTTGGCGGTGGTTGCGGCGTTTGCCGACGGACAGACCGTGTTTACGGGCGGTGCGCGTCTCAGGCTGAAAGAGAGCGACAGACTTGAGACAACAAAAGCTATGATAGAAAGCATGGGCGGCAAAGCTTCCGTGCAGCCTGACGGCATTATTGTATACGGCACAGGTCTCAGCGGCGGCTCGGTCGACGGCGCAAATGACCACAGAATAGTTATGGCGGCAGCCATCGGCGGCTGCTTTGCAAAAGGCGATACACACATCAAAGGCGCTCAGGCGGCAGACAAATCCTATCCCGATTTCTTTTCTGACCTGGCCGCTTTGGGAGGTAAAAGCTATGTCATCTGAAATGGGCAAAAAACTCAGAATATCGGTATTCGGTCAGTCGCACGGACGGGGAATAGGTGTCACCGTTCAGGGTCTGCCCGGAGGCGAAAAGATCGATATGGACGAGCTTATGGCGTTCATGGCTCGCCGCGCACCGGGGCAGAACACAATGACCACCGCTCGACGCGAAAAAGACGAGCCCAAGTTCCTGTCCGGGCTGGAAAACGGCACTACCTGCGGTTTTCCTCTCTGCGCCGTTATCGAGAACACCGATACCCGCTCGGGTGACTATGCAGGCTTTACCCTCACACCCCGCCCGGGTCATGCCGATTATACGGCACGCATCCGCTACGGCGACAGCGTGGATATGCGCGGCGGAGGACATTTCTCGGGTAGACTGACCGCACCTTTGTGCATTGTCGGCGGTATTGCCAAGCAGATACTTGCAAGACGCGGTATCTATATAGGCGCACACCTCAAAGCTGCAGGCGGAGTCGAGGACGAAAGCTTCCCCCTCCACCCCACAAAAGAGCTGTTTGACACTGTTGCCGCCCGTTGCCCTGCGGTCATCAATATCGAGGCAGGGGAGAGGATGGCTGAGCGCATAGAGCAGGCTCGCGCAGATCTGGACTCGGTGGGCGGCATCGTTGAGTGCGCCGTTATCGGTATGCCTGCAGGCGTAGGCGATCCTATGTTTGACGGTGTGGAGAACAGACTGGCTCAGGCTCTGTTCGGCATCCCCGCTGTCAAAGGCGTGGAGTTCGGCGCCGGTTTTGCCTGCGCCAATATGCGCGGCAGCGAGAATAACGATCCGTTCGACGTTCAGAACGGACGGATAGTCACTACCACCAATAACAGCGGCGGCATTCTGGGCGGCATCACAAACGGTATGCCCATTGTGTTCCGCGCCGCTTTCAAGCCCACCCCATCCATAGGCAAAAAGCAGCAGACGGTCAACGTTGACACCCTGCAGCAGACCCGGCTGGAGATAGTGGGCAGACACGACCCCTGCGTTGCAGTCCGTGCCGTACCCGTTTGCGAGGCGGTAGCGGCTATCGTTGTACTTGATATGCTACTGGAGGACGGTTCAAATGGATCTTTCTGACATCAGAAAAAAGATTGACGATATAGACAGCAAGCTGCTGCCTCTGTTTTTGGAGCGCATGAATATCTCCGCAGAGGTAGCCGAATACAAAAAAGCCAACGGTCTGCCCGTGCTCAACAAGCAGCGTGAGCGGGATATCCTCAAATGGGTGCGCGCCGAGAGCGGGGATATGGAGCTGTACAGCGATAGGTTGTACAATACTATTTTTGAGCTTAGCCGCTCCTATCAGGACAGTATACTGGCGGATACCTCCCGTCTGTCTCAGGAGATAGAAGCGGGACTCAACTACCAGACCGCTCCATTCCCCGTAACCGGCAGAATAGCCTGCCAGGGCGTAGAAGGCGCATACGGACAGATGGCAGCCGACAAAATGTTCCCCAGAGGCGATCTGACCTTTTTCAAGACCTTTGAGAGCGTGTTTGACGCAGTTTCATCGGGTCTGTGCGATTTTGGCGTGCTGCCTATAGAAAACAGCTCCAACGGCTCTGTGCGCGCAACCTTTGACCTGCTGCGCACCAAGAACGTCAAAATAGTCCGCTCCGAGCGTTTGTGCATCCGCCATCAGCTGCTGGCAAAGCCCGACACAAAACTGGCAGACATCACCGAGATACATTCTCACGAGCAGGCACTGGGTCAGTGCAGTAAGTTTATCAAGAGCCTGGGCAGCGGCGTCAAAGCCGTGCCCTGCCTGAACACCGCTATGGCAGCCGAGTATGTTGCAAAGAGCGACAGTAATATTGCCTGCATAGCATCTTCCGGCGCAGGCAAGCTTAACGGACTCGTGCCTATTGCCGACAGTATTCAGGACAGCGACAACAACTATACCCGCTTTATCTGCATTGCCCGCGAGACCCAGATCTACGCAGGCGCAGACCGCATCAGCCTGATTTTGACCTGCGAACACAAGCCGGGCGCTCTGTATGAGATACTTGCCAAGCTTGCCGCCGTGGGCATCAACCTGATCAAGCTTGAAAGCTGCCCCATTATAGGTCATGATTTTGAGTTTATATTCTTCTTTGAGCTTCAGGCAAGCGTCCTTGACGAGCGCACCATTGCCGTGCTTCAGTCTATAGAGCGCAGCTGCGAGAGCCTTATTTTTCTGGGCAACTATCGGGAGGCCTGAATGAAAAAGTACGGACTTCTGGGCAAAAAGCTTGGCCATAGTTACTCTGTCCCCATCCATCGGGGACTTGGCAATATGGACTACAAGCTGTACGAAAAGCAGCCCGATGAGATAGAAGAGTTTATCCGCGACCCCAATCTGGGCGGCATCAACGTCACCATCCCCTACAAGCTTGAGGTAATGCAGTATCTTGACGAGATCGACTCTGCGGCCCGTGAGATAGGCGCGGTCAATACGGTGGTGCGCCGCGATGGCAGACTGATCGGGTTTAATACCGATCATATCGGATTTTGCCGTATGCTTGAGCATGGCGGCATAGATGTAAAAGGCAAAAAAGCCTTGGTGCTCGGCTCGGGCGGCGCATCAAAAACCGCCGTTGTGTGCCTGCATAGGCTTGGCGCAAGCTCGGTGACTGTCATATCCCGAGAGGGCGAAAATAACTACGATAATCTGCACAAGCACCGCGACGCACAGGTGATCGTCAACTGCACCCCCGTGGGAATGTACCCCAACAATCTTTGCTCTCCCGTTGATCTGACGCAGTTTGAGGCCTGCGAGGGCGTTGCCGACATGATATACAACCCGCTGCGCACAGACCTGCTGATGCAGGCAGAAAAGCTTGGGCTAAAAACCGCAGGCGGCCTGCTGATGCTGACAAGTCAGGGTGTAAGAGCTCACGAATACTTTTTTGACACCAAGGTTGAAGCAAATACCGACCTCAAGCTTGCAGAAAATCTGCGCCGCGAAAGCGAAAATATCGTGCTTATCGGTATGCCCGGCTGCGGCAAGAGTACGGTGGGCGCGGCTTTGGCACGCCTTTCGGGCAGAGAAGCCGTGGAGGTCGATGCGCTCATCGCCCAAAAAGCAGGAAAAACCATCCCTGAGATTTTTGAGCAGGATGGGGAAGATGCATTCAGGCGTCTTGAGAGCGACGTGCTTCGGGAAGAATCCAAAGAAAAAGCCAAAATTATCATGACCGGCGGCGGCGCAGTCACCAGAGCGGAAAATTACCCCGCCCTGCACCAAAACGGCAGGATATATGAGATCAAACGGGATATTGAGCGGCTTGATAGGGAGGGCAGACCTCTGTCAAAAGACCTCGACACCCTCAAGCGTATGTACGAGGTGCGAAAGCCTATGTACGAAGCATTCCGCGATGTGTGCGTGACCAATGAAAACACTCCCGAGCAGACCGCAGAGATGATTTGGAGGGATTTTTGTGAAAATACTTGTTATTAACGGCCCCAATCTCAATATGCTTGGCATCCGCGAGCCGGAGATATACGGCAACCAGACCTACAATGACCTTGTGGCGCTTATCTCCCGTGAGGCAGAAAAAATAGGCGTGGAAACAGAATTTGTCCAGTCCAATCACGAAGGCGCGCTGGTAGATGCCATACAGAGCGCCTATAACCGCTGCGACGGTATTATCATCAACCCCGCCGCCTATACCCACACAAGCGTAGCGCTGCTGGACGCGGTCAAAAGCGTGGGCGTACCCACCGTCGAGGTGCATATCAGTGATCCCGACACACGCGAAGAGTTCCGCAAAATCTCCTATATCCGTAAAGCCTGCATAGCCACCGTCAAAGGCAAAGGCTTCGCGGGCTACATAGAAGCTCTGCACATCCTGTGCGATAGATAATAAACAATCCGTCCGCAGGACACCTCTGTTAAGCCTTCCCCTATGCACGCGAAGCGTGACGGATGAGGTGGTTGCTTGTTGTGGGCAATTGGAACACCGTGTTATCTGCAAAATAAAACAGAAACGAGCTTGCTCGTTTCTGTTTTTACTTTTTGTATATGATACTCAGTAGACGTATTCAAACTGCAGGCCAAAGACGTCGACTGTGTCTTTTTCCTGTATGCCGTCACGCTCAAGCATATCGAACACGCCTGCTTTACGCAGCACGCGGTCAAAGTACATGCGGGACTCGTAATCGTCAAAGTTGATGCTGGACACGATCTTTTCCACCCATGCGCCGGTGATGTACCAGATGCCGTCCTCGTGCTCGATGATGATCTCGCGCTCCTTGGGCACTTCGGTCATGATGGAGAGGTCTACCTCGGGCTCGTAGACTGTTACGGGAGGCAGGGTCTCAAGCAGCTGCCATACCTTGTATATCAGCTCTTTTGTGCCCTGATTGGATGCAGCGGATATTTCGATCAGCTCATATCCCAGCTCCTCTGCCTTGTCGCGCAGACGCTGCAGATTGTCGCTTTCGGGATCGAGGATATCGCACTTGTTGGCGGCGATTATCTGAGGACGGGTTGCCAGAGTCTCGCTGAATGCAGCCAGCTCGGCATTGATGGCGATCAGGTCCTCGACAGGGTCTCTGCCCTCCGAGCCTGCCACGTCTACAACGTGCACCAGCATACGGCAGCGGTCGATATGTCTGAGAAAATCATGGCCCAGACCTGCGCCCTCTGCTGCACCCTCGATGATGCCGGGGATGTCAGCCGCCACAAAAGACTGACCCTCGCCCACGTACACAACGCCCAGATTGGGGCTGAGTGTGGTGAAGTGGTAGTTGGCGATCTTGGGTCTTGCTGCAGAAATAACCGACAGCAAGGTGCTCTTGCCTACGTTGGGGAAGCCCAAAAAGCCTACGTCAGCGATCAGCTTGAGCTCCAAAAGCAGCTCCAGCTCGTCACCGGGCAGACCGGGTTTGGCAAATCTGGGAGCCTGACGGGTAGGTGTGGCAAAATGTGTGTTGCCCCAGCCGCCTCTGCCGCCGCGTGCCGCCACAAAGGGCTGCTCGTCGCTCATATCGTGCAGAATAGCGCCCGTTGCGGCATCCTTGATAAGAGTGCCCACGGGAACTTTTATATAAACGTTTTCACCGTTTTTTCCAAAGCTTTTGTTAGTGCCGCCCATGTCACCGTCGGGGGCGGTATACTTGCGCTTGAATCTGAAATCAAGCAGGGTGGACAAATGCTTGTCCGCAACAAAGACTATATCTCCGCCTTTGCCGCCGTCGCCGCCGTCAGGACCGCCTGCGGCAACGTATTTTTCGCGGTGGAATGCGACTCTGCCGTCGCCGCCCTTGCCCGCCTTTACACGGATCTTGGCTATATCAACAAACATTAATATCGCCGCCTTTCAAAGAAATGTCAGCCTGCATTATCCGCAGGCAAAAGAGAAAATATGCCGGATAATCGTGATTATCCGGCATAAGAGTCATATTTATTACTGCTCGAGATCCTGATACACAGAAACCTGCTTGCGGTCTCTGCCAAGTCTTTCAAACTTGACAACACCGTCAGCCAGTGCAAAGAGTGTATCGTCGCTTCCGCGGCCTACGTTAGTACCGGGATGGATCTTCGTGCCGCGCTGCTTGACGAGGATATTGCCTGCAACGACGAACTGTCCGTCGGCACGCTTTACGCCAAGACGCTTAGACTCTGAGTCACGGCCGTTTCTTGTAGAGCCGACACCTTTTTTATGAGCCATAGTTTAGCACCTCCGAATTAGTTTGTTGTTACATTGCTATCTTAGTGATAGCGATCTTGGTATAGGGCTGTCTGTGGCCCTGATGACGTCTGTAGTTCTTCTTGGCCTTGAACTTGAAGACTGTGACCTTCTTCTGCTTGCCGGTCTTAACTACCTTACCGGTAACCTTGGCAGCATCCTTGCCCAGGACGATATTGCCCTCAGCGCCTGCCATGACGACTTCCAGTTCAACCTCAGCGCCGTCCTCTGCATCGATCTTCTCGACGTAGATCTCGTCGCCCTCACAAACCTTGTACTGCTTGCCGCCGGTCTTGATAATTGCGTACATCTGTTGCACCTCTCCTTCATTTACGGACTCGCTCTTAGGGTGGAAACTCGCGCTTCTCTTAAACCCATTCAATGCGGCTATATTACTATATAACAAACGGGTGGTAAAGTCAACACTTTTTTGCAATAAAACTCACTTTTTCTGCAAAAAATCCTCAAGTCCCGTGATTTCACACGGGACTTGGTGCAAAACTTACTTACGCTTGTTTACAAAACGCTCGATGCGCTGCAGAGCCTCACCGATACGCTCGATGGAGTATGCATAGGAGATACGGATGTGATCCTTGCCGCTGTCGCCGAATGCGCTGCCGGGAACAACTGCTACGTGCTCTTCATCAAGCAGCTTTTCGACAAAATCCTCGCCGTCGCGTGCAAACATGGACACGTTGGGGAAGATGTAGAATGCGCCTTCGGGCTCAAAACAGTCAAAGCCCATTCTGCACAGCTCGGTGTGCAGGAACTTGCGGCGCTTGTTGTACTCTTCACGCATGTAGTCGCAGTCCTTCTGACCGTTCTGCAGAGCCTGGATCGCTGCATACTGGGCAGGTGTGGGAGCGCTCATGATGATGTACTGATGGATCTGTGCGATATACTTGAATACAGACTCGGGTGCGCAGCAGTAGCCCATGCGCCAGCCGGTCATTGCAAATGCCTTGGAAAAGCCGCTGACGATAACGGTGCGCTCACGCATACCGGGCAGGGATGCGATACTGGTGTGCTCAAAGCCGTAGGTCAGCTCTGCGTAGATCTCGTCGGAGATGACCATGATGTTGGTGTCGCGGAGCACGGCTGCAATAGCCTCAAGCTCGTCCTTGGTCATAACGCCGCCGGTGGGGTTGGAGGGGTAGGACAGCAGCAGCAGCTTGGTCTTGGGAGTGATAGCTGCCTTGAGCTGCTCGGGGGTCAGCTTGAAGGAGTCTTCCTTGACTGTCTTGATGGGCACGACCTTTGCGCCGCACATGGTAGCCAGAGCAGGATATGCAACAAAGCAGGGCTCGGGGATGATTATCTCATCGCCGGGCTGCAGGAATGCACGGAACACGATGTCCAGAGCCTCGGAGCCGCCGACGGTGCAGATGATCTCCTTTTCGGGATGGTAGCTCAGGTTGAAACGGCGCTCCATGTATGCGCTTATCTCGCGTCTGAGCTGGATAAGACCGTTGTTTGCGGTGTACTGGGTCTTGCCTGCGCGCAGGGAGTTGATACCTGCGTCCATGATGTGGTCGGGAGTGATAAAGTCGGGCTCACCTACGCCCAGAGAAATAGCGTCGGGAATAGTCTCGGCGATGCTGAAGTATTTGCGGATTCCGCTGGGCTTCAGGCCTGCAACGATAGGATTGACAAGTTTTGCAGCGTCAAACATTAAAATGCACCTCTTCTGTTATAGATAAAAATAATTGTATGTGTACGGTTTGTGTTGCGCAAAATCAAATCCCTGTTTGCGCAAAGTCCCGCCCTGCACAGCAAAGCGGGTCTTTGGTATCAGTTAGATCAGAAGTTGATCTTCTTTGCGATGTAGCCTTCCAGCTCGCTGATGGGCATACGTACCTGCTCCATGGAGTCACGCTCACGAACGGTGACCATGTTGTCGCCGGGTGCGTTTTCGTCACCGACGGTCTCAAAGTCAACAGTTACGCAGAAAGGAGTACCGATCTCGTCCTGACGGCGATAACGCTTGCCGATAGAGCCTGCGTCGTCGTACTCGCACATAAAGCTGCCGCTCAGCTGGGTGTAGATCTCCTGAGCCTTTGCGCCCAGCTTCTTGCTCAGAGGCAGGATAGCGCACTTGTAGGGAGCCAGAGCGGGATGC
>JAFYMQ010000005.1 GCA_017556565.1 Clostridia bacterium
ATTGCGACGTCACAAAAGAGATCCTGGATGCGACCGGTATATCCACTCCTGTGGGCGAGGTTATTATATTCAGAGCGCTTAGTGACGGCAGCGTACAGATAGCAGGCCCCTCGCTGGTTGCTCAGCTTGAGGTTGTGAGAGAAAAGTTCAAAGAGTTTGGCGCGCAAAAGGTCATGATAGACGGTGCGCTCAGCCGCAAGAGCCTGTGCACTGTTAATCTGTCCGATGCTACCGTGCTGTGCAGCGGTGCATCCTATAATAAGGATATGGATATCGTAGCCGAGGATACCGGATATATCTCTGTACTGCTGACACTGCCCGTTATCAAAAGTGACGAACTGGCAGGCATTATTGATCAGTATGAGGCAAGAGCCTGCATAGCCGTATACGAGGACGGCACTCACACCCAGTGCGATCCCAAAAAACTTGACCAGATCATCAAAAACGCGCCGGTCAGGATCAAGTATATTTATTTCGGCGGTGCGGTGTCAGATGTTATCATCAAGCCTCTTGTTATGTCGGGCGCGGCGTTTGAGGGGATTACCTTCCTGGCATCCGACAGCAGCAAATATCTGCTCAGCAGACATCTGTTTGACAAGATTCGTGCAAAGGGCGGCAGGTTTGCGGTAATGAGCGGTGTCAATCCCGTTGCGGTAACCGTCAATCCCTTCTCTGCCTACGGATTCCATTTTGACAAAGATGCGTTTTTGGCTGCAGTAAGAAAAGAAGTCACGGTATTGCCTGTGTTTAATGCGGAGGATATGAAATGAAACTGAGTTTTGAAAAAAAGTGTGAAATAGGTTTTCAGTATGTGCTCGATCTGCTTGAACCCTGCTCCTGCTACGGTGCAGAGCATATCAGAACTCTTGCGCCCTATACCTCTGCAGAGCGCGACAAGCTTATGTGCGAGCTTGATAATATTCAGCGCGTAATATCCGTATATGACCAGCAGAAGAGCATCATCACCAAGCTTGAGTACGCCTTTATGCATCTCAAGGATGTCAGACCTATAATCAACAAGTGCAGAAACACCTCGCTCAACGAAGTGGAGCTTTTTGAGATCAAGCGTTTTCTGCTGACTTTCAGGGATATTTATCCTGCATTCTGTGAGCTCAAAGCTGCCGCAGGTACAGAGGGGCTTGAGGCAAGAGAGCTTGCGGAGGCACTGGAAATCGTCGACCCTGACAAGACCGGTGTGCCCAGTTTTTATATCAGCGAGACCTGCTCTGACAAACTGCGCGAGATCCGCAAAGAAAAGAAGAATATAGAGCTGCTTATCCGCTCCAAAAAGGGCAATATGGACGAGCTTATGATAGCACGTACCAAGATAGCCGCAAGGGAAGAGGAAGAGGAGCTTGCGGTCAAAGCACGTATGTCCGAGCAGATCAGGGTATATCTTGACGATATGCTGTTTGATGTTGAGACCATCCGCAGCCTTGACGTTATTCTTGCAAAAGCCAAGCTTGCTATCAATCGCGGCTGCTGCAAGCCTGTTATAGCAGAAAACGACTTTGTGCTTGAGGATATGGTCAACCCCAAGATCGGTGACAACCTGATCGAAAAGGGCAAGAGTTTCACTCCCGTCTCCATATCGGTACAGCGCGGTGCTACCGTTATAACCGGTGCAAATATGGGCGGTAAGAGTGTTGCACTCAAGACCACAGCGCTTAATATCCTGCTTGCTCTCTGCGGTATTTTCCCCTTTGCAAAAAAAGCTGAGGTCGTGCTGCTTGATGACATCTACATAATCTCCGAAGATCTGGAATCCATCGACAGGGGACTGTCCAGCTTCGGCGGTGAGATACTTGAGTTCAACAACGTTGTCAGAAAGCTTGACCGCTGCTCTATGGTCGTGCTTGATGAGTTTGCACGAGGCACCAACCCCGATGAGGGTGCTGCAATCGTCAAGGCCGCCACAAAATGGCTGCAGGGCAAGGAGTCTTATACCATACTCTCCACCCACTATGACGGTGTTGCCGAGCATGCAGGCTCCCACTATCAGGTCATAGGTCTCAAGAACATCGACTTTGCATCCCTCAAGACCGAACTGTCCTGCATAGAGACTGAGAGAAGTGCCGACAGAATAGCCGAACATATGGATTACGGCCTCTACAAGGTGCTGGAAAAGCAGGATTGTCCCAGAGATGCACTTAATATATGCAGATTGCTGGATCTTGAGCCCGAAATCGTAGAATTGGCAGAAAAAAATATTGACAATTTGATTTGAATAGTATATTATTATAGCAGTTAAATGGATTTTTTAACTTAATATCTTTCAAAGGGATAGAGGCGCGAGATACAAGGTATCTGCTGTATGTTAAGGATGGGACGTTCAATGACAGCAGGGAATGTGTGTTTCGCCGAAAGTTCGGATGTTGTTTCCGCAGCCGCGCTTGGGAGCGAGGTTCAGTACCTCGGTCTTGTCATGTGTAACATGAAGAGCTATCAACAACTTATTTGTGTTGTTGATAGCTTTTTTACTACCATGGAGCGCTATTGCAGCAACATGCTCAATTGCGCTTTTTTA
>JAFYMQ010000043.1 GCA_017556565.1 Clostridia bacterium
AAGCAGCTCAGCGAGATACTCTATGACAAGCTGCAGCTTTCCCCGGGCAAAAAGAACCGCACCGGCCGCACCACCAATGCCGAAACTCTTGAAAAGCTTCGTTTTGCACACCCCATTGTTGCCAGAATACTGGATTACCGCAAACTTACCAAGCTGAAATCCACCTACGTCGACGGCCTGATAAAAACCATCCGTCCCAATGGCAGAGTTCACGGCAAGTTCAACCAGACGGTCACCGCCACGGGCAGACTGTCCAGCACCGAGCCCAACCTGCAGAATATCCCCGTCAGGCAGGAGCTGGGCGCAGAGATACGCAAGAGCTTTGTGCCCCGCGACGGCTGGAAGCTGGTGGACGCCGACTACAGCCAGATAGAACTGCGTCTGCTTGCCCATATAGCGGGCGATCAGACTATGATAGAAGCGTTCAGAAACGGCGAGGATATCCACACGGTCACCGCAAGTCAGGTCTTCTCGGTGCCTCAGGCAGAGGTAACACCTCTGCTGCGCTCAAGGGCAAAGGCGGTCAACTTCGGCATAGTCTACGGCATCTCGGGCTACTCGCTCAGCGAGGATATCGGCGTACCCGTCAAAGAAGCTCAGGGCTATATAAACGCCTACCTCGACCACTACAGCGGCGTAAAAACCTATATGGACAACATAAAACTCAAAGCCGAGCAGGACGGATTTGTGTCCACCGTTTACGGCAGACGCAGATACCTGCCCGAGCTCAAGTCCAGCAACTTCAACGTCCGCTCTTTCGGTCAGCGTGTTGCGCTCAATGCCCCCATTCAGGGCACAGCAGCCGATGTTATCAAAATCGCTATGATAAAAGTGTCGGAGCGCCTGCAGCGTGAGCAGCTGCGCGCCAGACTTATATTGCAGATACACGACGAACTGATCCTTGAGTGTCCTCAGGATGAGCTGGAGCAGGTCAAAACCCTGCTGCAGCAGGAGATGGAAAACGCATGCTCGCTGAGCGTCAGACTGACGGCAGAGGTCAGCGTGGGAGAAAACTGGTATGATGCAAAAAAATGAACTTCAGATAACCCCTCTGCTGCCCGAGCATATCAAACAGATGGCAGAGATAGAAAAACTGTGCTTTTCCGAGCCGTGGAGCGAGGATACCATCCGCGACGAGCTGGACACACCGCTGTCGCGGTACTTCGTGTGCGCCGACGGTGATCGGGTGTTGGGATATATCGGCACACGCATACTGCTGGATCAGTGCGATATTACCAATATTGCCGTCCATCCGGACGTGCGCCGCGGCGGCATAGCCACCCTGCTGCTTTGCGAGCTTGAACGTACGGTCAGGCCTATGGGCGTGGCTGTGCTCTATCTTGAGGTGCGTGAGGGCAACACTCCCGCCCGCGCTTTTTACGAAAAAAGCGGCTTTGTCCCCGTCGGCAAGCGCAAAAACTACTACAGCCTGCCCACCGAGGACGCAATACTTATGACCAAGTCATTGGAGGACTAACAATGCTTATTCTTGCTATAGAAAGTTCCTGCGACGAGACCGCCGCCGCCATAAGCCGCGACGGACGTGAGATACTGGCAGACGTTGTCTATTCTCAGGCCGATATGCATGCCGAATACGGCGGCGTTGTGCCCGAGATAGCCTCCCGCAAGCATATCGAAAAGGTCAGCCTGGTCGTCGAGCGGGCACTCAAGCAGGCCGGACTTCAGGCAAGCGACCTTGATGCCGTAGCCGCGACCTGTGCGCCCGGACTTATCGGTGCGCTGCTGGTTGGCGCAAACTTCGGCAAAGCCGCCGCTCTGGCGCTGGGCAAGCCTTTTATCCCCGTCCATCACATCCGCGGCCATATTGCCGCCAACTATATCGCATTCCCCGAGCTTGAGCCGCCCTTTACCGCGCTGGTAGCATCGGGCGGTCACACGGTCATCATCGACGTTGAGACCTATACCGATATGCGCGTTATCGGCACGACCCGTGACGATGCGGCAGGCGAGGCATTCGACAAGACCGCCCGCATACTGGGTCTTGAATACCCCGGCGGCGCGGCTATCGACCGACTGAGCAAGCAGGGCGACCCCAAAAAATACAAGCTGCCCCGCGCACAGGTGCAGGACAGCCCTTATGATTTCTCATTCAGCGGTGTTAAGACCGCGGCGGTCAATCTGGTGCACAATGCCCGACAGAAGGGCGAGGATATAAGCGTGCCCGACCTTGCCGCCGCCATATCCAACGCAGTTGCCGAAGCTATCGCACCCCGCGTGGTGGCAGCGGCATTGGAAAACGGCAGAAAAACCGTGGTGGCAGCAGGCGGCGTAGCCGCAAACAGTACCCTGCGTGCCGCATTGCAGGACCTGTGCAACAAAAACGGCCTCAAACTGTGCCTGCCGCCCCTCAAACTGTGCGGCGACAACGGCAGCATGATAGCCGCCCAGGCATATTATGAGTTTATGGCGGGCAACACCTCCGACAGTGCTCAGAATTGCTACGCCACCATGCCCGCAGAAGAAAAACTCCACCTCTGGGATCTGTGAAAACCCGTTTGTAAGTAATTACTACAGACTGTAATAGTTTGCAAAAAAACACTCATAAAAACAGACTGCAAGATACCCAAAAGGGTGTGGATATCCGCCAAAAAACGGGGAAAACCGACCGCGTTTTTGTGGGGATAAATTGGCAAACCCAATGGAATAAAGGGTTTTTGCTGTGGATAACTCTGTGGATACTGTGTAAAACTCTCTGTAATCACGGCAAAATCACATTGAAAATAGTGTAAACCGAGGGTATCACAACGCATATACTGGTGCGAGGTGATACCCTTTGAATATACGTGGAGGAAACATAACCGTGGGCGAAATAATGCGCAATCCGCGGGGCAGAGTAATAATACAACGTGAGTTTCCCAATCTGATAAACACCCCTATGTTCAGGCTTGCACAGAATATGCCGCTCAATAAGGTTGCCGCCCATTGGGGGCATCATGTAGGTCAAACAAAAGTCAATGCATTGATAGAAGAATTGAAAAGAGCCTGATTAGTTTTGGTTTTGCACACCTTCCGCCCATCTACTGCAGAACCCCGGCATCGCCGTACAAATAGTACTGTCAATGCCGTGGTTCTTAGTATATGGACGAAATCTGCACAAAACCCCGTTCTTTCTTGGCTCTCCCTTTGGGAGTGCTCCCGCGACAGCGCCATTAAACCTTCCCCTAAATAGGGGAAGAGGGCAGCCGAATGGCCGACGGATGAGGTGGATTTTGCTCCCTCTCCGGGAGAACTGTCACTTTTCAAACACCCTTGGCTCTCCCTTTGGGAGAGCTGTCGCCGCAGGCGACTGAGAGGGCATTACGCCGTAAGCGTATATCGAATTGCAAGGCAACATATCGACAAAGTAGGGCGGGGGCTTGCTCCCGCCGCCTTGGCATTTTCGCCACAACAAAAAAGACCACCGACTCGTCGGTGGTCTTGATGTTTTTGCGCTTATGCAGGAGCGCCGTTGCTTGCCAAAATACAGGGCGGGGTCTCTGCGCCCTCCCGAGACCTTGACACTTGCGCCCTACATATTTCGAGCCGCTCCGTAGGGGAGGGTCTCTGTGCCCTCCCGAGAACTTGATGCCTGCGCTCTGCATATTACGAGCCACACAGTAAGGCGGGGTAGCGAAGCGGCGACGCGGTGTTGAATTACACCACGGTGTGGTGTCAGACCCGCTTTGTTCCCGAGCCGCAGCGAGAACTTGCTCCCGCCGCACGTAGTACCCTCGTCTATCCAACTCACGATGGACGCGGCACAAATAAAAATGCCCGAGGGGTTTCCCTCGGGCAATAATTATTTACTCTTACAGAGCAGCCTTTGCCTTTTCTACCAGAGCGGTGAAAGCAGCAGCGTCGCTTACAGCGATCTCAGCCAGCATCTTGCGGTTGAGCTCGATGCCTGCCTTCTTCAGGCCGTTCATGAAACGGGAGTAGTTGATGCCGTTTGCAGCGCAAGCAGCGGAGATACGGGTGATCCACAGGCGGCGGAAGTCACGCTTCTTCAGCTTACGGCCTACGTATGCGTAGGACAGAGACTTCATGACCTGCTGGTTAGCCATCTTGAAGCGATTCTTCTTGGCACCCCAGTAGCCCTTAGCCAGCTTGATTATTTTCTTTCTTCTTTTGCGCGTCATCATTGCGCCTTTAATT
>JAFYMQ010000044.1 GCA_017556565.1 Clostridia bacterium
ATACAAAATCATCGAGCTGGAAAAATGCAGCCGCCGAGGCGGCACCACCTACAACTGCGGCATCGTAAACGGCGGCGGTGTTGCCAATATCGTCCCCGAGACCTGCACGCTGACCGTTGACGTCCGCGTTGTACGCGACGAGGATATGCAGGAGGCTCAGGACACTATCGACCGCGTTGCCTCCACAAGCTACGTTGAGGGAACTACTGCTACAGTCGTACCCATGAGCATCCGTCCTCCCATGAACCGCGACGATATTACCGATAATCTGTTTGACGCTATGCAGAAAACCAGCCTCAAATACGGTCTGGGCGAGCTTGAGGTCAGCGAATCGGGCGGCGGCTCCGACTCTGCCTATACACAGGCTTTCGGCATCCCCAGTCTGTGCGGTCTGGGCGGCAGCGGCGAGTTCTGCCACACCAATCGCGAGTATATCCGCATCGGCTCTGTCGAGCAGCGCGCCAAGCTGCTGAGTGCATTCTGCGCAGAGAACTGAACTTAAGATACCCGTCGGGAATATATCCATCCCCGACGGGTTTTTATCTATTGACATAGCATCATCCACAGTCTAAAATGAAAACGAAAACAAACCCTGCGGAGGAACGTTATGGCGCAAAAAAATATTGCAGAAATAGACAAGAATCTTGCCGTGCAGAGCACTCTGCCCGAGGGGGTAGTGCTGCACAACGTGCTGGATGAGCCTTTTGAGATATACGGACTTTTTGAGCCCAAGCGCACCGGGCTTTTTCACAGAGCGCCCGTTTCCCTGCAGCAGGATGAGCGCATCAATGACGGCGCACGCCGCCTGATGCGTCACACCGCAGGCGGCAGGGTGAGATTTGTTACCGATTCTCGCAATATCGCCGTAAAAGTCAAGCTGAACGGCCGCACCGTATTTTCCCATATGCCCTCAACAGGCGTATGCGGCTTTGATATGTACACAGAGCAGGACGGCTGCAGCCGATATATCAAGACCTTTGTCCCGCCCTCCGACCACTCGGTCACCGAGTACGAGGGGATATTTACATTTGATGAGGCGCAGTGGCGTATGATCACTATCCATATGCCCCTCTACAACGCAGTCGATGAACTGTACATCGGACTTGACGATGGCTGCACGCTGCAGCCTCCCACACCCTACAAGTACCAGACACCCGTAATATTCTGCGGCTCGTCGGTCACGCAGGGCGGCTGCGCCTCCCGACCGGGAATGTGCCACACCAACATCCTGACCAGATGGCTCGACTGCGACAGTATAAACTTCGGTTTTTCGGGCAGCGACAAGGGTGAGAGTGCGTTGGCTGAGTATATCGCCAAGCTGCCAATGTCGGTGTTTGTCCACGGCTACGGATATAATGCTCCCTCGCTGGAGTATTATGAGCAGACCTATTACCCCTTCTACAGGATAATCCGCGACAAAAATCCCGACCTGCCCATAGTCATGATGTCCAACCCCGTATGCATCACGTCCAAAGAGCCCAAGCGCGCCGAGTTTTTGACCCGCCGCCGACAGATTACCGTGGATGCCTACACCCGCGCCAAAAACGAGGGGGATAACAATGTTTATTTCATCGACGGCGCACTCTCTCTCGGCAGTGATGCCGAGGCGCGGGAAGCCACCGTCGACGGTGTGCATCCTACCGACCTTGGCTTTACCAATATGGCAAACAGCCTCTATCCCTTGCTGCGCAGGCTGGTGTACGGAGTGGATGTTGGGGAGGACCAGTTATGAGCAGAAAAATCTCAGAAATAGACAAAAACCTCCTGCAGCAGACCGATTTGCCGGAGGGGATAACCGTTCACGATATTTTTAAGCCGCCGTTCAGGCTTTACGGATTCTACAAGCCGCTGGAAACAGGCTTGCTTGAGCGCGGCTCACGGCAGATTCAGGCAGACGAAAGCATTAACGACGGAAGAATGCTCCTGCGCAACACCGCAGGGGGAAGAGTTCGTTTTGCCACAAACTCCAAGACTGTGGCGTTATGTGTAAAGCTCCCCAATCGCACGGTGTTTTCTCATATGACCCAGGCGGCAGTCTGTGGCTTTGATATGTATGCCGAGTGTGATGGGGCAAATCGCCACGCCAAGACTTTTTTGCCTCCCGCAGACGTAACACAACTTGAATATACCAACGTGTTTACCTTCGAAGAAGCCAAAATGCGCACGCTCACCATCAATTTCCCTCTGTACAATGACGTGACAAGCCTGTTTATAGGTCTTGATGAGGGAGCGGACGTAGAGGAGGCGTCGCTCTACAGAAATGAAACCCCGATAGTTTTCTACGCGGGGTCAATAACTCAGGGGTGCAGTGCGTCCCGCCCGGGAATGTGCCATACCAATATTCTGTCAAGATGGCTTGACAGCGATATACTTAATCTTGGACTTTCGGGCAGTGACAAAGGCGAGCCCGCGCTGGCACGGTACATTGCAGACCTGCCTATGTCCGCGTTTGTTCACGGCTACGGATATAATTCACCCAGCATTGAGTATTTTGAGCAGACCTATTACCCATTCTATAAGATCATCCGCGAAAAGCACCCACACATACCTATCCTTATGGTGTCTTGCCCCGTTCCGATAACGCTTAAAGAGGGAAAACGCAAAGATTTGCTTACCCGCCGCCGCGAAGTCACTATGAACGCATATCTCAAAGCCCGCCGGGAGGGCGATACAAACGTATGGTTTGTAGACGGCTTTGCCGCTTTGGGTGCAGATGGGGAGGAGGCCACCATTGACGGCGGACACTTTACCGATCTGGGATATATCAATATGGCAAAGTGCCTGATGCCCCTGCTGAGTCGACTGCTGGAGACCGAGGAAACCGTATGAAAAAACAGTATATCAAGGATGAATACTCCATCAACCGCCAAATGTACGTGCTGCACGCGGCGCTGGCGTATTTTATCTCGCTTATAACCACGGGCACCTATCTTGCCAAGCTGACCACCACCATCGGCATATCCGATGAGATGACCGCGGTGCTCAGCGCGGTGACATCATTAGCGGGCATTTTTCAGCTGCTCAGCGTACCGCTTGCCAATCGCACAAGGGCAAAAAAGACCGTTGTGCCTCTGCAGCTTGTCTATCAGCTGCTTTACGGAGCGCTGTACCTGATACCCTTCCTCGGCTTGTCGGGCAGGGTCAACTCAATGGTATTCTTTGTCTGCATTTTCCTGTCTCTGGTACTGCAGCAGGTCAGCGCACCGCTCAAGTTCAACTGGTTTATGGGACTTGTTCCCTCACGCGACCGTCCCGCATTTCAGTCGGTGGTGCAGATATTCTCCCACATAACCGGACTTGCTTTCACCTTTACCGCAAGCTGGCTTATCGACAGATTTGAAAAGAGCGGCAATATGAGAGGTATGTTCATTACCTTCTCAACCGTTATATTTGTCATCAGCCTTTTCAATATGCTGACCCTGCTTGCCTCCAAAGAAAAAGACCTGCAGCCCGCCCAGCGCAAAAGCCCTATGGCATCCTTTTCGTCACTGTGGCGCAACCGCGGCTTTCTCCTCTATCTGCTGATGTACCTGTGCAACTCGGTGGGCACCAATATCTCGGGCCCCTTTCTCGGTACCTATCAGATAAAAGAGCTTGGTCTGAGTATGGTGCGCATTTCGGTATTCAATGCCATAACCGTAGTGGTATCGGTCAGCGCGCTGACGCTCTTTGGCAGACTGTCCAAGAAAAAAGACATGACCGGCATAATGCTCTTCGGCTTTGCTGTCACAGCTTTGTCCTATACCATGGTCAGCCTTGCCGCACCCGGACGGGGTTTTGTGTGCTTTGCCCTCTATTACGGCATCCACGCCATCGGTACGGCAGCAACCAGCATCGGCATCGATACCATGCTGCTTGATATCGTGGGCGAGAGCGAGCGTGTATCGGCTATCGCCATGCGCTCGGTAATCATCGGGCCTATCGCGTTTTTGACCACTATCGTGATGACACCCTTCCTCAGCTTTATGCAGGGCAGGGGAAACACCCTGCTGGGCACTACCGTGTACGCACAGCAGATAATGGGCGCACTCAGCTGCGTTGTCATACTGTGTGCAGGCGTGGTCTATTGGGTGTTTGCATCAAGACAGAAAAAATCCGAAACAGAAAATACTAACCAACAAGGGTGAAAAATATGATTTTAACAACACAACAGATATATGCAGCCGCCCGCGGCGCAGTCAGATATGAGGAGACCGAGAGAGGCCTGCTGCTTCACAGATTTACCCGCGAGCAGCAGGAAACCTACCGTCTGTACATTTATGAGGCAAAAAGTGACGCCCGCCGTGACGAGGCGCTGCGTTTTTACCGCAACACCTCCTCGTCAGCAGGTATCAAGATAGTATTCCGCACCGACAGCCGCAGCCTGAGCCTTGATCTTGATCTGGAAAGCGGCAACTCCCGCAAGTTTTTCACTCTCGATGTCTTTGCCGATGAGCGCTATGTCGGCAGCATAGACAACTGTCTTGATATAGAGCTGCCCGGGATATACAGCACATTTGAACTGCCTATTGAGGCAGCCTGCAAGAGCTTTGAGCTGG
>JAFYMQ010000045.1 GCA_017556565.1 Clostridia bacterium
CCCGTTACCGAGGCGCAGGCTTATGAGTGTGCCCGACTGATGGGCAAGCGTGAGGGCGTGCTGGTGGGCATTTCTTCGGGCGCGGCGCTCTATGCCGCCGTGCAGCTTGCTCAGCGGGAGGAAAACGCGGGCAAGACTATAGTGGTAGTACTGCCTGACACAGGCGAGCGCTACCTCTCCATAGATTTGTATTCAAAGTAAAATAAGCATAAACAAAACCGCGGCTGAAATCAGCCGCGGTTTTGTTTTGTTTTTGGAGATTTATTATAGAAAGAAAGGGGAGATAATGCTTGCTTAGTCGTTGCTCTGCTCCTCATGAGCCTTTTTTGCCTTTATGCGCTTGATTCTGCGGACTACGATTATTGCAGCAGCAGCGATCACAGCGCCCCAGAATATCAGCAGCAGGATGTTGCCGGCAACAAATACCACAAAGTCCTCAACGCCGTCTGTGATGTCATCCCATGTGTTGTTGAATGTATAGGAAATGCGCTGCCACAGAGTCTTGGGAGGAGCCTGAATAACGGTGGACTCATAAACCTCGTTTACAGAGATTGTGACGGTGCTGTAAGCTACCTGACTGTCGAGACGGCGAAGGGTGCCCTGCAGACTTTCGATCTGATAACGGACGTTTGCCAGCTCGCTCTGCAGCTGAATGATAACCTCAAGCTTTTCTGCCTTCTGCATCAGCTCCATCAGCTGTTCTTCCTGCACCTGCAGAGACTTGAGACGTGCAGCGCTGTCGTAGTAATAATCGGTAACCTCGTCAACGTAGACGTTTCTGGACAGGATAGAACCGCCGCAGGCAGCCAGTCCGTCCTCAAAACTCTCAAAATCATTGGCGGGCAGACGTACTGTGAATGTGGCGCGGCGCATCTGATTGTAACCCGATGCGATAGCACCTGTGCCCGATACGTTGCTGCTCTGTATGTATCCGCCTACAGAGTTTATAAGATCTTCGATGGCATCAACGGTCTTTTCGTACTCAAGTGTTTCAACGTGGAAAGTGCCGTTTTTGATAAGCTTGCGTTCGCTCTCGGCAATCTTGTCAGCGTCAACGCCGCTGCCGCTGATGTCTGAGCCGCTGGCATAATCATCTTTTGTGGGGTAGGAAGCCTCGGGAGAGGAGGTGTAGCCTTTGTCATAATTTGCGCCGTTGGACATTGCTCCGCCGGACGTTGTTCCGCTTAATGCAGAATCATACGCCATGTCGCTTTTTGCGCCGCAGGAACAGAGCAAAAGGGTGAGAATACATACCAGAGATATCAAGCGGATTTTTTTCATGATTGTCAGCTCCTTGCATCATTTTAAGTTTATTGTATCACGCTTTTATCCTTTTGACTGTAATTTTCAAAAAAAGTTCCCATTTTTTTGAAAAATATTGTATAATATTTTCGGCGGCATAATCGCAAGGGGGCATCCTCTGCATATTACAGAAGATGCCCCGTATATAAACAGTCCCCTCCGGATGTTTCTGGGGAGTACTGACTGTATAGGATATGCAATTGCCGATGCACTGGTGAAAGTGCATTATTTACCAACAAACCACAATAACGGAGGAACATATAAAATGGCCAAATTATCACCCTCGATTTTATCTGCCGATTTCGCCGATCTGGGCAAAGACGTCAAAATCGTTTCCGAGGCAGGCGCACAGCTGATCCACGTGGACGTTATGGACGGGCATTTTGTCCCCAACATCTCTATCGGTGTGCCCGTAGTCAAATCTCTCAAAAAATACAGCGACGCATTTCTTGACGTCCATCTCATGATCACCGATCCCGACAAATATGCCGACGCATTCATCAAAGCCGGCGCAGATCTAGTCAATTTCCACGTGGAGTCCAATGCCGACCCCAAAGCCCTGCTGGAGCACATCCGCGCACAGGGCGTCAAGACCGGCATAACCATCAAGCCGCAGACAGCAGCCGAGGCAGTATTTGAGTATCTGCCCCTGTGTGATCTGGTGCTTGTTATGAGCGTTGAGCCCGGTTTTGGCGGTCAGAGCTTTATGCCCGACAGCCTGCCCAAAGTCGCCGCCCTGCGTGCCGAGATCGACCGTCTGGGTCTTGACTGCGAGATCGAGATAGACGGCGGCATCACCCTTGAGACCGCGCCTTTGGCTATCGAGGCAGGCGTTGACATTCTTGTTGCAGGTACTGCCGTATTCGGCGCACCCGACGTGCCCGCCCGTGTAAAAGAGTTTTTGGCACTCTGACAGGTATTTTACAACCCTTATATATTTTGCCCTCTGAGCGTTATTTTATGGCTCAGAGGGCATTTTTTATTTGCAGAAAGTTTTGCACTCGGTGTCTGCGCTGCGGCAGGCACCGTTGCCCGAGACCTCTACGTTTTCGGCTGTGCAGCGGTCGTCTGCGTTGTAGCTGCAGTGATGAACGGTGCATTTTATCTCGGTCTTTTCCTCACCGCGGGGAGTGCCCGAGATGGAGTTCTGGATACTGTTAATACGGTGATTGAAGCTGTGACAGAATGTGTCGCAGCTTTTTTCTGCGCAGTCTCCGTCAATCTTGATGATGGGGCGGCAGCACATATTCTGTTCGTTGTTGATACAGTTGCAAACGCTGCATTTGAGCTTGGACATGATGGGTTTTCCTTTCTTGTTTTTATGGATTTTTTGCGGTGTTTTCTGACCGCGTTCACCACTATTATCTGCACTGTTGCCGCCATTATTCCGAATGTTATCGAACAAGTGTTCGATATTATAAAAAACGCCATTTTTCGCACAAAAAAAGGCAGAAATAGTCCCAAAAAATTCATAAAAAACTATTGCATTTTTACAGACATACTCGTATAATAAAACCAATAGGTGGTGAATTGTGGTGATTTGACACAATTTAGTGCCACTTAGTGGTAAAACAGGAAGGAGGATGGGCGATGCGCGGCGAATATCAGCACAGTATAGACACCAAGGGCCGTGTGATATTTCCGGTCAAGCTCCGCGAAGAGCTGGGCGAAGGCTTTGTTATAGCCAAGGGTCTTGACAATTGCATCAGCGTCTACTCCAAAAAAGGCTGGGACGAGTTTTACGGCAAGATCTCGGCAATGCCCTCCAAGGCTGAGCGACTCAAGCGCTTCTACTCGGCAAACTTCGAGTGTGAGCCCGATGCTCAGGGCAGAATCCTCATTCCTCCCACACTTCGCTCCTACGCAGGCCTCAACAAGGACGTCACAATCGTCGGTCTTGGCGACAAAGCCGAGATATGGGACACCGAGGCATGGAACAAGTACAACAGCGAGATGTCCAGCGAGGACATCGCAGCGCTGATGGATTCGATGGGTGTCTGATATGGAGTTTGCACACCTTTCGGTTATGCCAAACGAGTGCATAGAGGGTCTTAACATCAAGCCTGACGGCATCTACGTTGATGCCACAACGGGCGGCGGCGGTCACTCCTATCTGATAGCCGAGAGGCTGGGCGAGCAGGGCAGACTGATCTGCTTTGACCGAGACGACGATGCACTGGCTGCGGCAGGCAAGCGCCTGAGCAAGTTCAGCAACGTAACTTTTGTAAAAAGCAACTTTGAGCATATCGAGCCCGTTCTCCGTGAGATGGGCATACATCAGATAGACGGCATACTTTTTGATCTGGGAGTTTCTTCCTATCAGCTGGACAATGCCGAGCGCGGCTTCTCCTATATGCAGGATGCACCGCTGGATATGCGAATGGATCGCACCGAGGGTCTCAGCGCCTATGACGTGGTCAACGGCTACGACAGACGGGAGCTGACACGGATAATCTCCACCTACGGCGAAGAACGGTTCGCTCCCGCAATCGCAGCCGCCATAGAACGCAACAGACCCATAGAGACCACCCTTCAGCTGGCTGACATAATCCGCGGCGCAATGCCCGCCGCCGCCAGACGCGAAAAGCAGCACCCCGCCAAGCGTACCTTTCAGGCGCTGCGTATCGAGGTCAACGGCGAGCTGAAAGCCGAGGAGACAGCGGTAAGCGCCGCGGTCAGACTTGTGGCAAAGGGCGGCAGAATCGCAGTGATCAGCTTCCACTCGCTGGAAGACAGAATAGTAAAACAGATTTTTGCAAAAGAAGTCAAGGGCTGCACCTGCCCGCCGGATTTCCCGGTATGTGTGTGCGGCAACAAACCTACTCTCAAGCTGATAACCAAGGGTGCGCTTGAGGCAACCGACAAAGAAAAGGAAGAAAACCCCAGAGCACGCAGCGCCAAGCTCCGGGTAGCCGAAAAAGTATAAGGCGGAGGAAAAACCATGACAGCTCACGCATACAGGGACAACACAGCCGTACAAATAAATAAAGAAGCGGTATCCGCCCAGCAGATCAAAAGTATCCAGGGCAGAAAAACCGAAAAGGCAAAGGTACCTTATGTCAAGTACGGTATGATCGCTATGTGTGTGTTTGCTGTGCTTGCGACCGTGGTCTTCTTCAATATGCAGGTCGCAGAGCTTACCGCGCAGAACGGCGAGCTCAAGGCTCAGCTTTCCGAGCTCAAGGATCAGGAGCAGTTCCTCAACGCCAAAAAAGAGCGTATGTACAATCTCTCTTATGTAGAGGAGTACGCAAAGAACGTACTCGGCATGGTCAAGCTTGACAAAGCCGATATAAACTATGTAGAGCTTTCCGGTGAAGAGAAGGTCAGTGCCGCTGCGCCCGAGCAGAACGATTCTCAGCTGCTCGCAGGTATCAGCAGAACCTTCAATGTGGTTTTGGAATACTTGAACTGAGAGACAGATATATATAGTTGTGAGGAGTGAGGAATGGTTTCATTTCTCGCTCCCTATTAGCATCAAGGAGAAAAATAAATGGATGACAGACGCGCAGACAGCGGCATGATAAAGCGTATAAAGGCCGTGGCAATAATACTCGGAGTGGTGTGTTTTGCCGCGGTTATCGTAAGGCTATTCTATATGCAGGTCATAAATTATGACTTCTATCAGCAAAAAGCCGAGAACCTGCAGACCAGAGAAATAACGCTGTATCCCACGCGCGGCACCATCTACGATACCAATATGAAGCCCCTTGCCATATCGGCAAACAACGAGATGCTGATACTGATGGGCAACAAGCTTGAGAGCGACGAGCAGCGCGCCATGATCGCGGCGGCATTCAGTGAGATACTTGAGCTGGACTATGAGTCCATGCTTGAAAAGACCCGGAGCAAGTCAAGCTACATCGTCATCTCCCGCGGAGTCGAAAAGGACAAAGCCGACCGCATAAGAGCGTTTATCAAAGAAAACAAGTTCTCCGACCGCATGTATTTTCTTGAGGACAGCACCAGATATTACCCCTACAGCAACTTCCTGGCTCACGTGCTGGGTTTTGTCGGCTCGGATGAGCAGGGTCTGGCAGGCATCGAGTATATGTACGACGATTTACTGTCGGGCACCGAGGGCAGAATGGTCACGGCAACCAACGTCAGCGGCGATGAGCTGCCCTTTGAGTACGAGACCTACTACGAGGCGGTGGACGGCAACAGTCTGGTACTTACTATCGACGAGGTGCTCCAGCACTATCTGGAAAAGAACCTTGAGATAGCCTACAACGACAACAACGTTCAGGAGAGCGCCATCGGCATCGTAATGGACGTCAACACAGGCGCTATACTGGCAATGGCAACCTACCCCGACTATGACCCCAACAATGCTTTCACCATAGTGGATACCGAACTGGCAGCACAGATAGACCTGATAGAGGATGCCAACGAAAAAGCCGCCGCAAAGAGCAACGCCCTGTACAAACAGTGGAGCAATCAGGCTGTGTCGCTGGCATACCACCCCGGTTCTACCTTCAAGATAATCACCGCAGCAATAGCACTTGAGGAAGCGGTAGTCGATCTTAACACCAATTTTATGTGCAGCGGCAGCTATGTGGTGGGAATCCACCGCATCCACTGCTGGAGAAGCTACAATCCTCACAACAATCAGAATCTTGCTCAGGCAATACAGAACTCCTGCAACCCCGCATTCATCCAGATGGGTCTTATGATAGGCAAAGAGACCTTTAACAAGTATTTCGAAGCCTTCGGTCTGAGAAGCAAGACCGGCGTTGACCTCCCCGGTGAGACAACCGGTCTGTACAACCTCAATCAGGAGATAGACCTTGCGGTTTATTCCTTCGGTCAGAACTTCAGCGTATCGCCCCTGCAGCTTATCACAGCCGTGTCTGCTGTGGCAAACGGCGGAACATTGCTCAAACCCTATATAGTAAAAGAAGTTTTGGATCCCAATGGCAACGTGGTGCAGAGCAACGGCCGCACAGAGGTGCGTCAGGTAGTGTCCGAGGAGACCTCGGTCATTATGCGTGAGCTGGTCGAGAGCGTCGTCACCGTCGGTACCGGTAAGAACGCTTACACCGTAGGCTACAGAGTAGCAGGCAAGACCGGTACGACCGAGAAGATAGCCGAGCAGCTGCAGGAAGGCAAAGAGCTGCGAATCGCGTCTTTCGTTGCATTTGCACCCGCAGACGATCCCGAGATAGCCGTGCTGATACTGTTGGATGAGCCCACCGGCGACACAGTTACCGCAGGTATCACGGTTGCCCCCGTTATCCGCAGATTTATGGAAGAGGCAATGCCCTATCTGGGCGTAGAGCCTCAGTACACCGAAGAAGAACTCAAGAACAAAGATATAACCATCCCCGACCTGAGAGGTCTGACACTTGCTGATGCCAACGACAGACTCAAGCGTTTGGGCATCAACGGCTCGTCCAACGGCACGGGTGAAAAGGTCGTCGATCAGCTTCCCGCACCCGGCTCGGTAGTCTCCAACACAGCGACCGTTATGCTGTTTATGGAATCAAGCGCACCCGAAAAACAGGTAACAATGCCCGATCTTTCCGGCATGAGTCTGGAAAAAGCCCGCAGCACCCTGCAGAGCATCGGTCTGTATGTTCGTGTAACAGGCGCCAAGAACGGCACGGGCAACATAGCCGTCATCAAGCAGGATGTACCCCGCGGCGAAATCGTAAATTACGGACAGGTAATCACTATAGAACTCAGTGACCTCGACCAGAGGGCAGATTAAAAGGAGAAAAAATGAAGCTTTCCAATGTTCTCGAAGGTATAGTAAAAACCGATCTTGATACAGAGATAGTTGATGTCTGCTTTGACTCCCGCCGAGTCAAGCCCGGCAGTCTGTTTGTTGCAATCACCGGATTCAAAACAGATGGTCATCTGTATATCGGCTCGGCTATAGAAAAGGGCGCTGCCGCCATATTGGCAGAGCGAGATACCGACTGCGGCGATGTGCCCGTGTTCGTTGTGGACAACGCGCGCAAAGCTCTGGCTCAGGCATCCTCCAACTTTTTCGGCAAACCCGAACAGAGCCTCAAAATGATCGGTGTCACAGGTACAAACGGCAAGACCACCACGACCACTCTTATCAAGCAGGTGCTGGAGTCCAAGGGTCACAAGTGCGGTCTTATCGGCACCAACGCCAATATGATAGGTGATGTTGAGGTGCCCACCGAGCGTACCACACCCGAGTCCAGAGACTTTTACGAGCTGCTTGGCAGAATGCGCGACGAGGGCTGCGAGTACGTTATCATGGAGGTTTCCTCCCACTCGCTGGAGCTTGACAGAGTGTACGGCATACGTTTTGCAGCAGCGGTGTTTACCAATCTCAGCCGCGATCATCTGGATTTCCACGGAGATATGGATACATACTTCGCAGCCAAAGCAAAACTGTTTGACCGCTGCGACAAAGCAATCATCAACGTTGATGATGCATATGGTGTAAAGCTTGCTGCATTAACACAGTGTGACACCATCACATACTCGACAAAAGACGATACAGCCACATTAGAGGCAAAAAATATCCTGCTCAAGCCCGACAGAGTCCGCTTTGAGGCAGTTATGACCGCGGCTATCGCACGAGTCAATCTGGGCATTCCCGGTCAGTTCTCGGTATACAATGCACTTGCAGCCATCGGCGCATGTATGGCAACGGGTCTGAGCCTGAGTGAGTCGGCTATGGCGCTTGCCAATGCTCACGGAGTAAAGGGCAGGGCAGAGGTCGTAGCCATCCCCGAGGATGCGGGCTACACAGTGCTGATAGACTACGCACACAGCCCCGACAGTATGGAGAACATCCTCAAAACCGTCAGAGGCTTTGCGCAGGGCAGAATAATCTCTCTGTTTGGCGCAGGCGGTGACCGCGACAAGACCAAGCGTCCCATTATGGGCGGCATCGGCGCGGCATTCTCGGATATTTGCGTCATTACCAGCGACAACCCCCGCAGCGAAGAGCCTATGCAGATCATAGCCGACGTAGCAGCGGGCGCAATGGGCAAAAAAGGCAAGATAAATATAGTATGTGACCGCCGCGAGGCAATAGCCTACGCACTCAGCATTGCAAAGCCTCAGGACGTTGTCGTGCTGATGGGCAAGGGTCACGAGACCTATCAGGAGATAGCAACGGGCAAGATACATCTGGACGAAAGAGAGGAGATCGCCGCTTATTTCTGCAATAAATAACTGGCGATAACAAGTACGATGATCAACACGATAATGGCGGCGGTGACCGCATTTGTGGTAGCTGCAGTAATAGCAATGCCTATAATAAAAATGCTCAAAAAACTCAAGTTCGGTCAAAAGATCCTTGAGGACGGCCCTATATGGCATGCAAGCAAGCAGAACACCCCCACAATGGGCGGCATAATATTCATAATAGCGGTATTCGTCGGTGTTGCAGCCCAACTGCCCCAGATGATCAGATACAACGACTATGAGCCTCTTGTTATGCTGGCGCTGTCTGTTCTGTTTGCCGTGGTTGGTTTCATCGATGACTGGACCAAGATAAAAAAGAAGCAGAACAAAGGCCTGAGCGCCATGCAAAAGCTGCTTTTCCAGATAGCAGCCGCCGCACTGTTCATTACCGTTATGCGTGTTCTGGGTTATCTCAGCTGCGATCTGTACATCCCCTTTGTGGGCATCACCATTGCAATGCCCTGGTATGTATACCTGGTGATATGTGTATTCATCATCGTAGGCGCTGACAACGCAGTCAACCTGACCGACGGCATCGATGGTCTGTGCACAAGCGTCACAGCTATCGTCGCACTGTTCTTTGCCTATATGCTGACAGTCAGAGGTGATATGGGCGCAGGCTTTGCCGGCGCACTGTTCGGCGGTCTGCTGGGATTCTTCCTGTTCAACAAAAACCCCGCAAAAGTCTTTATGGGCGATACGGGCTCGCTGTTTTTGGGCGGCGCCGTTTGTGCCATGGCATTTGCACTCAATATGCCCCTTATCCTTGTTACAGTCGGCATAATCTACATTATCGAGACCCTGTCCGACATCATTCAGGTGTTTTATTTCAAAGCTACCGGCGGCAAGCGGTTTTTCAAAATGGCGCCCATCCACCATCATTTTGAAAAATGCGGCTGGAGCGAGTGGAAGATAGTTATCGTATTCAGCGCAGTTACCGCACTTATGTGCCTTGTATCCGTATTTGCATAAAGAAAGAGAGTGAGCGTTATCAAAAAGGAGAAGAAGCCTGCCGAGATGCCCGAAATCCGTATGGAAGAGGGAGGAGCAGCAGAAAACCAAATAACTCCTCGCCCCACGGGCAAGATCGACGCTCCTTATATGGCGCTGCTCTTGCTGCTGCTTGCCACGGGTCTTGTGTGTCTGTTTTCGGCAAGCTATGCCGTCGGATATTATGACCATGACGGCAACTCCATGTATTTTGTAATACGTCAGGGCATATTCGCAGCTTTTGGACTGGTGGCAATGTACTTTGCATCCAAGCTGGATTATCACAAGTGGGTAATATTTGCGCTGCCCGTATTTTTGCTCAGTATCGCACTTTTGGCATCCATCAAGATCGTTCCTTCTATATGGGTGACCATCAATGACGCGACCCGCTGGATCGGAGTAGGTGATAACTTCACCTTCCAGCCCTCAGAAATAGCCAAGTTCGGTGTTATCGTATTATTCTCGGCTGCGGCAGCTGTTCTGGGCCCCAAACGTATGAAAAAGCCTCATATAGGTATCCTGCCTTTTATGGCTTTGATCGGCGTTGTAGCGCTGCTGCTGGCACTTGAGCCTCATATATCGGCTACCGTCATCATAGCGGGCATAGGCATCGTCATCATCTATCTGGGCGGCGCATCCTTTTGGTGGCTGGCAGGCATCGGTCTTGCCGGTGTTGCGGGCGGTGCGGCGCTGATATGGTACAAGGCCGACTACGCACTCACAAGACTCAAGGTATGGTTCGACCCCTTCTCCGATATGCAGGGCAAAGGCTGGCAGGGCTCTCAGGCTCAGATAGCCGTAGGCTCGGGCGGATTCTGGGGACTGGGTCTGGGTCAGAGCAGACAGAAGCATCTGTACCTGCCCGAACCCGCCAACGACTTTATATTCGCCGTTATGTGTGAGGAGTTCGGATTTCTGATCACCTCCATGATAGTTATAGTTTTTGCTTTGTTTATATGGCGCGGATATTATATTGCATCCCATGCAGGTGACCGTCTGGGCACTCTGCTGGCAGCCGGCATCACCACCCAGATAGCGATACAGGTCATAATCAACCTGTTCGTTGTTACCGGTATATTCCCGATTACCGGTGCGTCGCTGCCCTTTTTCAGCTACGGCGGTACGTCGCTGGTAATGCTGCTGGGTGAGGTTGGCGTGCTCCTGAGCGTATCCCGCTCCATGCCCCCGGCGAAAGGAGAATAATACACTATGAAAGTTATTTTTGCAGGCGGCGGCACCGCAGGACACATAAATCCCGCCATAGCCGTGGCACAGTATATCTCGCAGCAGGAGGATTGCACTGTTTCCTTCAGCGGCGGCACGGGCAATCTTGAAGAAACGCTGGTGCCCCGATTTGGCTATGAGATCGATACATTTCCGCTCAGGGGACTGTCGAGAGGCAAGTCCCTTTCGGCGATTTTTCAAAACGTTTCTGCAGTCGTGCAGATGCAGCGCGCGGTAGCAGGCTGCAAGAAGGTCATCAGACAGCGCAAGCCCGATATCGTCATCGGTACGGGCGGCTATGCAAGCTACCCCATGGTACTTGCCGCAACACAGTGCGGAGTCAAGACCGCTATGCTTGAGGTCAACGCAGTACCCGGCGTTGCCACAAAGCGTCTTGCGCCAAAGGTCGACTGCGTTATGACCTCCTACGGCGAAACCGCCAAGCTTATCTCGGCAAAACGCATCGAGGAGACGGGCACACCCGTCCGTCAGGAGATAATCGGCTGCAGAGAAAAAGCCGAGAAAACCCTCTTTGCAAACTCTCTGCCTACTGTATTGACCTTCTGGGGCTCGGTAGGCGCAATGCATATGAACGACAAGATGAAAGACTATCTTGCTATCGCCGCCCGTGAGCGTCAGTTCAATCAGGTGTATGCCTGCGGCAAAAAATACTACGACGATATGGTAAAAGCGCTTGAAAGCAACGGCGCTATCCGTGCGGACAATATAATAGTAAAAGACTACATCCACGATATGGGCAACGTTATGGGTCAGGCAGATCTGGTTGTTTGCCGTGCAGGCGGCACTATCAATGAGCTTTGCGCCGCGGGAATGCCCGGCGTGCTTGTGCCTTCGCCCTTTGCGGCAGAAAACCATCAGGAGCGCAATGCCCGCGTACTGGAAAAATCGGGCGCAGCCGTTGTCCTGCTGGAAAAAGAAACCACCGCACAGAGCCTGTACGATACCGTGGCTCAGCTGATAAAATCCCCCCAGCGCCTCAGTAAGATGGGTGAGAGCGCAAGGCAGCTTTCTCACAACGATTCGCTTTCTCATATTTATCGGACAATAAAAAGCATTATTGGGTAACTTTGAGCCTTTTGCGGCATAGAATAGTATGTATACTCGTACAGGAAAGGGAGAGTATGATGAGCTATTTTGCCGTAACAGGCGGTACAAAACTAATCGGCTCTGTCAATATAAACGGAGCCAAAAACAGCGTTCTGCCCATACTTGCAGCCACCCTGCTCAACGGCGGCGAGAACGTAATACATAACTGCACTCGACTCCGCGATGTTGAGTCGGCAATCAAGATCCTCAGACATTTGGGCTGCCGCATCAGCAGGCAGGGCAAGACCCTGACGGTTGATTCAAGCACCATCACCCGCTGCGACGTGCCCGAGGGTCTTATGCGCGAAATGCGCTCGTCGGTCATATTTTTGGGCCCAATACTTGCCCGCTGCGGTCAGGCGCGGCTGAGCACTCCGGGCGGCTGCGAATTAGGCCCCCGACCAATCGATCTGCATCTTGAGGCGCTGCGCAAATTAGGCGCGAATATCACCCTTGACGGCGGC
>JAFYMQ010000046.1 GCA_017556565.1 Clostridia bacterium
GGTATCTCAAAAGCTGCCTTGAGCGCGGATTCAAGACACTCGATTTTTACTACAGTCTCGGAGATATACGATGAACGATCTATTTGAAAAATCCATACAGGTGCTTGAGCTTCCCAAAGTGCTGGACAAGCTTGCAGCTCACGCATTCAGCGACAGAGCCAAGCAGATGTGTATGGCTCTGCGTCCCCTGCCCTCTCTCTACGAGTGCGAAAAGCTGCTGCAGGAGACCGCTGACGCGGTGCTTTTGGCAGGCATGTTCGGCTCGCCCGGATTTTCGGGGCTCAAGGATATTTCCTCGGCTCTGGACAGACTTGACAAGGGCGGCGTGCTCAATATGGCAGAGCTGCTTGATCTGGCACATCTGCTGCGCTGCGCCCGTGTCACCCGCGACCACGCCAGCGAGCGCAAGGGTCAGCGCACAGCGCTGGACGAGAGGTTTGCCGCACTTGCAGGCAACAAATATCTGGAGGACAAGATAACCTCCTGCATCATCTCCCCCGAAGAAATGGCAGACAGCGCATCAAGCGAGCTGTACCAGATACGCCGCCAGATACGTACCGCATCCAGCAAGGTGCGTGACGTACTCACCGGCATCACAAGCTCGGTGACATATTCCAAGATGCTTCAGGACAGCATCGTTACACAGCGCGGCGGACGTTTCGTCGTGCCGGTAAAAGCCGAATACCGCGCAAGCTTTGGCGGACTTGTTCACGATATCAGCTCCAGCGGCGCAACCTTGTTCATTGAGCCTGCCGCCGTTGTCGAGCTCAACAACAACATCCGCGTCCTGAGTGCCAAGGAAGAGGCGGAGATAGAGCGGATACTCTCCGAGCTTTCGCTGGAGGCTTCACAGTTTGCACACCAGACCATGCGCGACTATGAGCTGCTTTGTGCGCTGGACTTTATATTCGCACGCGCCAAGCTGGCATATTCCATGGAGGCCAACCGCCCCCGGCTGTGCGAGCAGGGCAAGACCGAAATAAAACGCGCCCGACATCCCCTGCTGCCCAAGGACAAGGCTGTACCCATCAGCTTTTTTATCGGCGGCAAGACCGACACGGTGGTCATCACCGGCCCCAATACGGGCGGTAAGACGGTCAGCATCAAGACTCTGGGTCTGCTGACAATTATGGCGCAGTGCGGCTTGTTCATCCCCGCATCGGACGAAAGCCGCATCAGCATCTGCGAGGAGATCTACGCCGACATCGGCGACGAGCAGAGCATTGAGCAATCGCTGAGTACCTTCTCATCCCATATGCGCACCATTGTCGAGATATGCCGCAACGCACGCCGCGGCGTGCTGGTTCTGCTTGACGAGCTTGGCGCAGGCACCGACCCCGTTGAGGGCGCGGCGCTGGCTGTGGCTGTTATCGAGCAGCTGCGCGCACAGGGTGCGCGGGTTGCCGCCACCACCCATTATGCCGAGCTGAAGGTCTACGCGCTTGAAACCGAGGGTGTCGAAAACGCCTCCTGCGAGTTTGACGTCAAGACCCTGATGCCCACCTACAAGCTTGTGTTCGGCGTGCCCGGCAAGTCAAACGCATTCGCTATCTCGCGCAGACTGGGTCTGCCCGAAAATATCATTACCGCCGCCGACTCACGTATAGACAACGGCAGCCGCAGGTTTGAAGAGGTCATCGCATCTCTGGACGAAAAACGTCAGGCGCTGGAAAGCCGCATCGACACGGCAGAAAAGCAAAAGCGCCGTGCAGAGGAGCTGCTGCGCGATGCAGAGGAAAAGCTGAGAACGGTGGACTCCGAGCGCGAAAAGCTGCTGCAGAACGCCCGCAATGAGGCAAAAGAAATAATCCACAATGCCCGCGCCGCCGCCGATATGACCCTGAACGATGCGCGCAAGATCAAAGAGCAGGCAAAAAAGGGCGAGGATGCCAATCTTTCGGCCGCACGCGCGGCTATGCGCGGTCAGCTTAACGAGGCTGAGAGCAAGCTAAGTGCCGCTCAGCCTGTGCGCCGTGCCGAGCCTCTGCCAAGAGCGCTGGTCGCAGGTGACGAGGTGGAGATTCTGTCCACCGGCACAAAAGCCACCGTACTGGAAGCGCCCAAGGGCAATGAAGTGCGCCTGCAGGCAGGTATTATGAAGCTGACCGTCAAGCTGGACGATCTGCGGCTTATTGACACACGATTTGAGAAAAAGAAGCAGGAGCTCAAGCACGTTACCCGCACTCCCGCGGCTCAGGCGGTGGCAAGCTCCATCGACGTACGCGGTCAGACGGCAGACGAGGCTATCATGGAGATCGAGCGGTATATAGACAATGCATTCAGGCTCCATCTTGAGTCAGTGACCATTATCCACGGCAAGGGCACCGGCGTACTCAGGCAAAAGATCCAGAGCTGGCTCAGACTGAACAAGCAGGTCAAGAGCTTCCGCAACGGTCTGTACGGCGAGGGCGAGATGGGTGTCACCGTGGTGTCACTCAAGTAAGCTTTGGCAATCGACTCAGACAGATTTATAATCTCTATTCACACATATCAGGAGCATCGGAATATGATAGGTATAGGCACAATAGTCAACTCGGCGCTGATAGTTGCAGGCAGCGCGCTGGGTCTGCTCTTCAAGAAGGGCATCCCCGACAGATTCAAGCAGATAATTTTTACCGGCTCGGCAACGGCGGTATTCTTCATCGGTGTGGCGGGCGTTATCGGCGCATCCTTTACCGCAGCCCAGGACGGCACACTCAACAGCTCCTATCTGCTGGGGCTGCTGCTCTCGCTGGTGCTGGGCGGCATCGTAGGTGAGCTGATCGGCATCGACAGACTGTTTGACAAAATCGGCGCCGCCCTCACCAAAAAGTTCTCCGGCTCGGGCGGTGCGGAGGGTTTTGTTACCGCCTCGGTGGTATTCTGCGCAGGCGCTATGGCAATAGTCGGCGCTATCAACGACGGCGCTATGGGTGATCCCTCCATGCTGTACACCAAGGGTGTCATCGACGCTATCACCGCTATGATATTCACGTCCATGTACGGCATCAGCGTCATGTTTGCCGCTGTCAGCGTGTTTGTCTATCAGGGTATATTCACACTTTTGTCGGGTGTTATCGCCACTTACGTGCCCCCTGTTGTCATCAGCCAGATGGGTTTGGTCGGCTCGGCGGTGCTGATGCTGATCGCATTTTCTCTGTGGGATATCAAAAAGTTTAACGTAGCAAATATGATCCCAGCCGTTTTTATGCCCATTATCTTGTCTTTTTTACCCCTTTGACCGAGGTAAATGCTAACATTGTTTCAAAAAGATGTTGAAAAACCTTGGCAAGTGTGCTATCATTATTACTATTAGATAATTCTCTTTGCTCTCTCTGAGCGATGAGCGGAATTGAGGTATGTATATGTTTTCCAAAGAAGCCACCGTTAATAACGAAGTAGGTCTGTATGCAAGACCTGCAACCTTCTTTATCCAGAAGGCAAACGAGTATCGCAGCACCGTCATGGTCGAGAGAGAAGACCGCAAGGTAAACGCCAAGAGTCTGCTGGGCGTTCTGTCTCTCGGCATCATCAAGGACAGCACCATCACCATCTCGGCAGAAGGTCCCGATGAGGAAGAAGCTGTCAATGCCCTGTGCAGCCTTATCGCCGGCAATTTCGGCGAATAAACCGACGGTCCATATATGATGCTTGAGCGCCGCATTTAGGATTAAATGCGGCGCATTGACTTATAATAAGCAAAAAAGGAGTGGGATGTATGCAGCTTGACAAACTGAGAGAAAAAGCCAATACCCTCCCGCTCACACCCGGCGTGTACCTCATGCGCAACAAGCAGGGCGACGTCATCTACGTGGGCAAGGCAAAGGCGCTCAAAAACCGCGTAAGCCAATATTTTATGCGCAGCGCAAACCACACCTTCAAGACCTGCAAGATGGTGCAGAACGTTTTTGACTTTGACGTTATCAATGCGCCCTCCGAACTTGATGCGCTGCTGCTTGAAAACACCCTGATCAAAAAATACAAGCCAAAATACAATATCCTGCTCAAGGATGACAAGGGCTACCCGTTCATCCGACTGGCAAGCGGCGACTATCCGCGGTTTTCGGTTGAGAGCAGACGGGACAAGCCGGGCAAATACTTTGGCCCATACGGCGGCAGAGGTACGGCAAACTCGGCGCTCAAAGCGGTAAACGATCTGTTCATGCTGCCCACCTGCTCACGCAAGTTTCCCCGTGATATCGGCCGCGAGCGTCCCTGCCTGCGCTACCACATCGGCAAGTGCTGCGGTGTATGCACCGGTGAGGTGTCGGCACAGGAGTTTGCCCGACGCATTGAGCAGGTATGTATGCTGTTTGGCGGCAAGAGTGCCGCGCTTGTGCGTGAGCTTCAGGCGCAGATGGAGCAGGCGGCCGAAAAGCTGGAGTTTGAAAAAGCCGCCGCACTCCGCGACCGTATACGCACTATAGAAAAGCTAAAGCAGGACACCATCGTATCGGCAAGCGTGCTGTCCTCATCGGATGCCATCGGCTACGCCTGCAAAGGCTCACGCGGCTGCGTTGCCGCCCTCAGCTACTCGGACGGTGCGCTGATAGGCAAGCGGATAATATTCTTTGACGGTGCCGACAGCGAGGACGAACAGCGGGATATAGAGAGTTTCCTCAACCAGTACTACCCGCTGATAAACACCGCTCCCCGCGAGATATACCTGCCCTGTCAGCTTGAGAATATGGAGCTGACACAGGCTATGCTTTCTGCCGTCAGAGGTGCAAAATGCACCCTGAGCGTGCCCCAAAAGGGCGACAAGGCAAAGATGACCGCTCTTGCGCGTGAAAACGCGCTGCAGGAGCTCGAGCTGCTGGACAAAAAAGAGCAGCACTCCCAAAAAACCCTTGAAAGTCTTGGCGAGATGCTTAACATCCCGCTGCCTGTGCGGATAGAGGCTATAGACATCTCCAACACGGCAGGCGCAGACGCGGTAGCGTCTATGACCGTACACGTTGACGGCAGACCTCAAAAGAGCGCATACAAAAAGTTCAGGATAAAAGATGCCGTGCCCGGCGACGACCCCGGCGCTATTGCCGAGGTGCTGGGCAGGCGGCTCGACAGAGCGATAGCCGGCGACGAGGGATTTTTGCCCATGCCCGATTTGCTGCTGATGGACGGCGGCATTACCCAGACCGCCGCGGCAAAGGAGCAGCTCAGGCAGCGCGGGCTCAGCATTCCCGTGTTCGGTATGGTAAAGGACGGCAAGCACCGTACCCGCGGTCTGGTCTCACCCGACGGGCAGGAGATACATCTGTCCGCCACACCTGCCGTGTTTGCGCTGGTGGGCAGGATCCAGGAGGAGACACATCGGTTTGCCGTGGAGTATCACCAGACGGTGCGCAGGACAAAAGCCAAATCAAGCAAGCTTGACAGCATCCCCGGTGTGGGTGAAAAACGCAAAAAAGATCTGCTCCGACACTTTGGCACTGTAAAAGCCATCGCAAGCGCCGAAATAGACGAACTGTGCAGGGTAGTGCCCCGCGACACGGCGCAGAATATCATAGATTTTTTTGAAGGAGAACGTCAATGAGAGTTATAACAGGTATTGCCCGCGGCAAAAAGCTCATGTCCCCCGAGGGACTGGACACCCGCCCCACTGCCGACAGGGTCAAAGAAGCCATATTCAGCATAATCCAGTTTGACATAGAGGGCAGACACGTGCTCGATCTGTTCTGCGGCAGCGGTCAGCTGGGCATCGAGGCGCTGTCCAGAGGCGCTTTTTCCTGCGTGTTTGCCGATATGGACAGACGCGCCGCCGACATCACCCGCAAGAATATCGAGAGCTGCCGATTTGGTGAGCAGGCAGAGGTTTTTTGCTCGGACGGACTTTCGCTGCTGTCCAGAATGAAAAAAGGCCGCTTCGGTCTTATCTTCCTCGACCCTCCCTATCACGGAGATTTGCTCAAACAGTCACTTTTGAAAATATGCACTCTTGACCTTTTGGCACAAGGTGGTATAATTATATGTGAGACAGAGTTCGGAAGTAAGCTGCCCGAGCTTCCCGCACCCTACAGAGTGCTCAAAGAATACCGCTACGGCAAGACCGCCGTCGTGACCGTCACCCGTGACGCTCAGGAGGAATGAGTATGAAAACCGCCCTTGTCCCCGGCAGCTTTGACCCTATTACTTTGGGTCACGTCAGCGTTATCGAGCGGGCAAGCATGCTGTTTGACAAGGTCATCGTCTGCGTTATGGTCAATTTTGACAAGCAGTACATGTTCACGCTTGACGAGCGGGCACAGATGGCGCAGGATGCTTTGAAGCATCTTGACAACGTCACCGTTGACACTTGGGACGGGATGCTGTGGGAATATGCCCGCGATCACGGGGTGTGCGCTATAGTCAAAGGTGTGCGCAACGGCAAAGACACCGACTACGAACTGCCTCAGGCACATTTTAACAGTCAGAAGTATCCTCAGGCGCTGACTGTGTTTCTTCCCGCTGAGGAGAGCAAGACCGAAATATCGTCCACACTTGTAAGGCACAACGCAAAAGAGGCTCTCGATTACAGCCGGCTTGTGCCGCAAAAGGTATATGAAGCAATAATGAAAAAACACGGGGGTATGTAAAAATGAAAGAAAGCCGCGTAGAAGAGCTTATCAAAAAGCTGTATGAGATGATTGAGGACGCCCCGCGTATATTCAGCGGAAGCTACAGAGATAAGGTGCTCGACCTGCTTGATGAGATCAAAGGAGACATTCCCAGCGAGATTCAGATGGCAAAAGAAATCGTCGAAAAGCGCGCAGGTATTCTGGCTGCCGCAGAGAGAGAAGCCGACAAGACCCGCAATCTGGCTCAGGAATACGCACGTCAGCTGGTCAACGAGCATGAGATCTCTGTTGAGGCACGCCGCCGCGCCGCAGAAACTCTGGAAAAGGCAGAGAAGAACGCCCGCGAGATCCGTCACGCAGCCGCTCTGTACTGCGACGATACCATGCGCCGCGCCGAGCAGGCTCTGGCACAGATCGGCAAAGAAGTTGGTGCTGCACGCCAGCAGTTCAACGAAGTCGCCGACAACGTCAATCAGTAAAAAATACCGCACGTATGCAGCAAGGTCGCCCAAACCCGGGCGACCTTGCTTTTTTGTGTTTATGGGGTGTATCAATCTTGGCTATGCAGCAGGTTGATACACTCTTTTTTCAGCAAATGCCTGTAGGCAATCAGCGATACAACACTGTCAAAGGCGTTGCCTATACCGAACATCAGCGCTATATTCACAAGAGACGGTGTCCACACTCCCCCAAGATACAGAGCAAATGCCGCGCCGTAATAGACAGAATTGGTCACTACAGATTCAAACAGCATATAGGTTGTTTTGCCCAGCCCGTAGAAGGTAGAGTCAAAGACATTCTGAAAAGCGTACAGTACATAAAACGGAAGCAAAATCAGCACAAGCCTGAAAAGCTTGTTCACATCGTCAAATCCCAGCACACCGCTCATAAACGGCTTCCATAGCGGAACAGAGGCAAACCACAGAGCGGATATTATTGCCGTAATCCCAAGATAGCCCATCGTGTTGCGACCGACGTTTGTCTTGTCTGCCGCAGTTTCCTGCTTGATGAGTTCGCCCAACTGCAGCACCGGCAGCAAAAGCCATCCCCATATAAAGTTGTTGGCTACCCAGTACGTGCCCTGCTCTCCCACAACGTTGACCATTCTGACGATCATCAGCATATAGAACAGATTGCGAACCAGCGATTCCACTCCGGAAATGCCGCCAATTTTTGCAAGTTCCTTTGCCCACGAGAAATCAAGCTGCGATTTTTCGAGCACGTTTATGTTCTCTTTGGATAAGAGCGCCAAAGATACGGCAAGCAGCAGTCCGTTGACTATGATATTGGAATATCCGATGCCGTTTACCCCGAGATTTGCCGACACGGGCAGCGACGACACAAGAAATATGTCCGACACAAGACACAGCAGCAGCCTTGCGCCCGTAAGCGCATAAAGATACCTGCTCTTGTTCACCGTCACAAGAGCAACCAAAGCAAACTGTGTCAGCACAGACAGGATATTGGCGATACTTTCGATGCGTATGTATGATGCCGATGCGCGGATGATGCTTGCATCGGCTGCCATAAGACCCAGCATCGGCTCTGCAAAAATCAGCACAACGGCGGCAAGCGCGGAATATACGGCAAGCGAGATAATCATGCCCGTCCGTATACGGTTGGCAAAAGCGGCTTTGTCGGCTTTTACCCTGCCGACAAAATAAAACAGCGGCAATATGATAGACTCGCTGAGTATCTCATAGATCAGATTGACCCATGAAAGCTGCCCCGCTATGGAGAACGACCATTCCCCCGGCAGCTGCCCGAGGAAAAATACGCGCACCGTAGTATAGACCGTCGGCACAAATCCAAGCATCAAAAGCGCAAGAAAGAGTCTGTAGTTTATTCTGCCAAGTGACAGTTTGAGTTTGGAAAACACGACAAAATCACCCCTCTTTTATAATTTCGTATCCGCGGGAATCTCCTTTTTTCCTTTTGGCTTTGTATATTACGCCGTCGACTTTCCAGTGAGGAAAATTATCTGATTTTTCCTCATTTGTATCATAGCGGCAAATTACAATATTGGTTTTTGTATCCTTGCCACCGTCGCTGATAGGACGAATATGATCGATCGTCGGCTGATATACACTGTGCGGGTTTCCGCAAGCTGATTTCAGCATCAATCTTCCTGCGTAATCGTAAACCTCATTTTGGTTACCGTATAGTTCGTTCCAAAGATCTTTAATCGTAAACTTAGACATTATTTTTTCTCCTCAATTTTTGATAAAACCCTTAGTACCGGTGGCATAAGGTGACAGAAGAAAAAACAAACCTCCTTTTTGACAGATTGTAAACGGACAAAAGAAAAAACATCTGCACAAATCGCAGATGCCAAAAAAATGACACTACCCCATCTGTCGACGGGGTTTGCGACCAAAAGTGCATTGTGCCGGA